>JACZVV010000066.1 GCA_022572465.1 Chloroflexota bacterium | reverse complement strand
GAAAACCTTCGGCTTGATCAACCTTGCGATATAGTCATCAACGTAAAGTTCCCATCCGAAGAACGCTTCAAAAAACTCACGAAAAACGATACGTCGCCGCTTGAGAACACCGAATAGGTCGATGTCGTCGTCGCGGTAGAAAAACGGCGACTCCATCAACACGTTGACAACACGGCGGGCGCGGTCCGCCCCGATCTTGCCAAACAGGGACTTGAACGCCTCCTGAGCAGTGGTTTCAACGTCGGTTTCATAGTCCATGCTAAGAGTCCTGGCTGAATACCATTTGAGGAAGCGTCAAGTCGCCCACGCCATCATTCGTTGTGAGCGTTATGGGCTTCTCAACGGTTGGAAAGGAGATTTGATAACGAAGGTATCGTTGTCGCAGACGGGACCGGTCCAAACGCGCGAAGCGAATGGCCGCGAAAAGCATTTTCACCTGCGACCAGTCCCGAAGCTCGGCGTCGGAAACGAACGCATCGGGATTGCCTCGCAAAATCGCTGCGTGAACGAACTCGTTTAGATCCTGCATCTGTTTGATCAGCGCAGGGCGCTGGGACTTGGCACTGTCGTTTGCTGATTGCCGAATCGACGCACCCGTGAATCGGTGACCCGTGCCGGTGTAGGATCTTGGTGGCCTGGGCGGCTCGACCGTTTCGGTTGGCTTGCCGCAGTTCTCGTCGAGCACAGCGTGGGCCGGTTGCCAGAGGTCCAAGAACAGGCTTTCGACACGTCCGTTCTGAAAAGTCGCGTCATCCGCCCGCAGCAATCTGTCGGACAATTCGCGCAGTCCTGCGACCAACTGGGATCGACGCACCAATTCCGCCAGGTAACGCTTTACTAGAGCGAGTAGGCGAGCGGGATATCGTCCTGACCCCAGGTGTTGGATTTGATCGCTTTGGCCATCGTCTGGGCCGAGGACGAGGATATTATGATCGCGCGTTTGGTGGGATTTTAGCCGGGGCGATTCGTATCGGGCTAGCGTATGATTTTCAGCTTGTTCCTCAGGTGCCGAGCGACACGCAAGATGCGCTATTAGACTATATTATAACGGAAACACAGTTGAGCCAGTGCTCGGGCAGAAATTCGCACAGGGTTTTGGCTTGACACCGCCTTGGTCGGTATGGCACTTTTCACTTTAGTTGTCCAATGAACGAACGTTCAATTTTTTAAGGAGGGTAAGGCATGCCTCAATTCGATACCCTGATTAAGGGTGGAACAGTTGTTGACGGTACACGCACCCCGCGCTTCGTGGGGGACGTAGGTCTCAAGGATGGAAAAATCGCGCAAATCGACCGTGATGGGCAACTCAACCCCAGCGATGCGACGAAAACGCTGGACCAGGAGATGCCGCGGCGTAGGCGAGATGGGGAACGCAGAGAAGGGGATGTTCTTCTCCGATGGGATGCTGCACCTGGAGGCGTTCAGAGGATGGTGGAACGTCATAATGAGCGCCTCGACCTGCCTCCCGAGGCCTGGTCCAAGGAAGTCATTGCCGAAGCCGTCCATCGTTCAGGGACAGCAGGTTGATCGATAAGCTCCGTCCGGAACGAGCTAGGGTCTCGTTACACTCGGCTCTCGTGCTTTAGCGCATACACGTAAGGAGCCGGCGAGGGCTCTCCGCCCTCGCAGGCTCTCCAAGATGGTAATGGGGGCGTGGGGGTCGTCCTTCCCACGTCTCCCTTTCCAATACGGAAAGCTTCCGAAAGGCCAGGAAGGGCAAATCAGGCGGGGCGCCGCCGGCCGAACCATACCGTCACAAGAGAGCCGCGCGAACCCTTAGATGATGTCCTGCTCGGCCAGGGCTCGCCGCTCGGCCTCGGGGATGCCCAGCAACGTCCCGTAGACGTGGTCGTTGTCCTCGGCATAGGCGGGGTAGCCGCGATTGAGGACGCCCCCCGGGCGCGGCGGCGTCTCCGACATCCGGATCGGGTACTGCCGGACGGGCCACGTCCCCACGTCCTTGCTGGTGAGGGGCGTCAGGAACTCGTCGTGCTGGAGCTGCGGGTCGCGTTCGACGCGGTCCTGGGAGGTCTGGCAGACGCCCGCGGCCACGCCGGCGGCCTGGAGACGCTCCATGAGCTCGAAGGGGTCCCATTCCTGGGTCGCGCTCTGCACCAGCGCGTCGAGCTCGGGAGCGTGCCGCATCCTCGAGCTGAGGGACGCGAACTTCTCGTCGCGCGACCACGGCGGATCGCCGAGGACCGAGCCGAGCGCCCGCCACTCGTCGCCGGTGAACACGGCGATGGCGATCCAGCGGTCCTCACCCCGGCACCGGTACGCGCCGTGGGGCGAAGCCGGTTTGTAGGGCGAGCGGTTCCCGATCCGCTCCCAGGAGCGGCCGTTGGCCTGGGAGTCCAGAATCGCCGTGCCCGTCAGGTAGAGCCCCGGCTCGGCCAGGGAGCCGTCGATATACTGTCCGCGGCCCGTCTTGGCTCGATGATAGAGAGCGCTGAGCATGCCCATGGCGCAGTAGTACGACGCGCTCCAGTCGAGGTACAGGTAGCCCCAACCCGCCGGCGGATACGGCGTCGGGAACCCCGATTGCTCCGTCAGACCGGTGAACGCTTCACCAACGGGGGCCGACGACAGGAAGTCCGCGTACAGCCCCCGCTTGCCAAACCCCGGCTGCTGGACGTAGATGATCGAAGGGTTCACCGATCGCAGCACGTCGTAGGTGATGCCGAAGCGCTCCAGCATGCGAGCGGTGAAGTTCTCGACGACGACGTCGCAGACCCGCACCAGCTCTTTCAGCAGCTCGACTCCCTTGGGGGTGCGGAGGTTGAGGCCGATGCTGCGCTTCCCCGGGTTCACGTCGGCAAAGACGCCGCTGGGGTTCACCTGCGCCGGCTTGCCGTCTATCTCGTCTTTGGGGGCGGCCATCACGCCGGCACGCATGCTGTCGAGCCGGCCTTTCCATTCCACGCGGATATCCTCGGCCCCGAGGGCGATGAGGATCCTGGGGCCGGCGGCGCCGGCGACGACCCACGCCAGGTCCAGGATGCGCACGTCCTCGATGGCGAACGGCAGCTCGCCGTTGGTTGAACGCGGGCCGGGGAGTGAGACCGGCGGGGCCTTGGCCGGGGGCCGGGGCTTCGATCCGCTCAGCACCTCGGCGTTGTGCTCCCCGAGACGGGGCGCGCGCGGCCCGGTGCGCCAGGGGCACTCCTCCGACAGCCAGGGAGCGCCCATGTAGGTGAGGCTGCGGCCCAGCTCCTCGTGGTAGACGTCGGTGAAGGTCTTCCGCTGCTGCCAGTGAGGGTCGGCCAGGTTCTCCTCCGGCTTGCGGACGGGGGCCCAGTGAAGCCGGCGGTTCTGGGCCTCTCGCCACACGTCCCGGTCGAACATGTACCGGGAGACCCACCGGCGGGCGACGGCGTGAATGTGGCGCGAGACCTCCGGACGGACGACGTACTCCAGGTCCTGGTACCGGGGGTCGGTCAGGTCGTCGGCGGAGTCGTGCTTGTCCAGCATCTCGATCCACTGTTTGTGCTCGCGCCCCATCCGGAACTCGGAGGAGATGAAGGCCAGCAGGTGACGGCCGTCTTTGGTCTGGGCCAGCGTCTCGGGGATCATCTGGGGCGCGCCGTACCGGGCGGTCTGACGCATCGTCTCCAGACGGTTGAAGGTCCAGGAGGCGATGTCGGTGCCGGTGTTGCAGTTCACCGCCCGATGGATGGAGGCGTCGATGTGCTGCCCGCGGCCGGTCCGCTCCCGGTAGAGAAGGGCCGCCACGATCGCCGGATACGTCTGGCCGCCGACGATATGGCTGGAGTGCCACATCTGAGGCGCTACGGGCGGCGTGTCGTACTCGCCCTCGGGCGTGGGATCGTAACCGGTGACCATCATGACGCCGCCCATGGCCAGGTGCACCAGGTCGGAGCCCTTCCAATCGCGGTAGGGGCCGGTCTGGCCGAAAGGCGTGATGGACGTCATCACCAGGCCCGGGTTGATCTCCTTCAGCGCCTCGTATCCCAGGCCCAGGCTGTCGAGGTAACCCGGCGGGTGGCTCTCCAGCAGAACGTCGGACTCCGAGACGAGGCCTCGCAGCCGCTCCTGCCCTTCCGCCGTGGTGATGTCGAGAACGATGCCCCGCTTGCCGAAGTTGTAGTGCCAGAAGTAGAGGCTTCGCTCCGGGTCTTCCACGTCCTCGTAGAAGGGGCCGATCCGGCGGGTCGAGCTCCCCTCGGGCGGCTCGACCTTGACGACGTCCGCGCCGGCGCCCGCCAGGAGCTTGCCGCAGAACTCGGCCTTTTCGTCCGCCAGCTCCAGCACCCGTATGTCAGAGAGGAAACCCTGGCCCATGGATCTGTCTCCGCGGCCGCCGGTCACATCTCGAAGCGACGTTTGATCTTGGCGAAATCGAAACTGGCCACGTCGTCGACGCCTATCGAGAACACGGCGCCGTCCTCCGCCGGGCTGCCGGTGACGGGGTCCGGAATCTGGTCCAGCGCCGACGCAACCCGCTTGGCGACCGCCGGATCGGAGACGGTCGTCGCCAGGCCGTGGACGATGGCGCCCTTCATCTCGTAGTAGCCCGCGCCGGTGACGTTGTCTTCCACGGCGCAGCAGACCCGGCTGTCGCGCTGGATGTTGGCGAAGGAGCGGGCCTTCCTCGGGACGCGAAAGTACAGCGCCCCGTCCAGGAAAACGCAGGCGGCCGCGTCACCCCAGGGGCCGGCCTCGGCGTCCAGGGTGCCCAAGATGCAGCGCGTCTGAGTGCCCAGGAAGAGCGCCAGCTCCTCCGCGTTCATTCGAATGTCGGCATGCTCTCTCGGCATCGGCTTACTCCTCCCGAAGCTCCTGGATCATGCCGACCTCCTCTGGCGCGATCTCATAGATGACTCGAACCCCGCGTTTGACGCGCCCGGCGGTGTCGCCGATCTTGCGCTGGTCCTCCGGGGGGACGTCCGGTTGCTCTTGGGAGCCCTGGGAGCCTGGGTTGCGGGCCCAGGCCAGGCCCACCGGCACGCGCTCGGCGAAGACCTCCTCGACGGGAAGTGCGCGCGCCTTCCCTTTGTAGATCGCGCCCTCAAACCGCTGGGCGTCGGCCGCATTGGTCACAATGCAGCAGATCCGGGCGTCGCGGCCGAGGTTCTTCGCCTTCACGCTGGCCGCATACATGTTGAGATAGAGTGAGCCGCCGAAGAACCCGGCCATGGGGTGCGCCGTGGGAGAGCCGTCCTTGCGGAGGGTCACCATGAACGTCCGCCGGTTGTCCTCCATGAACTGCGCGGCGTCGTCGGGGATCGTGGACCTATCAGCCATGGCAACTTCCTCCTGCCCAGGTGTCCGCGTTCGCATGGCGCCGCGGCGCGGGTGGCGCAACGGCTCCAGCCGCATCGGTTTTCGGCCAATCTTACCCGCTGGATTCTTCGCCCACAAGAGGAGGCGGCGGCTGAGCCGCATCAGACGTCATGCTGCGGCTTCGGCCATCGCCGGGACCGGGTTGGGGTCGCCGAACATCGGTTCCTTCTCGAGGTCCTTGGTCCATACGGAGAACTCGAGCGAGATGCCGTTCGGGTCCTCGAAATAGATCGAGCGCACGAAGCCGTGGTCGATGACGTCGGAGGCGTCGATCCCGGCGCTTCGCGCCCTCGATTGGAGCGCCAGCAGGTCGTCTTCCGAGTCCAGGTTGATCGAGACGTGATCGAATTGGCGACCCGAGGCCGGTATTCCCGAGTCCTTTCTCGGCGGCAGCTCCACGTTGGGCCACTCGAAGAACGCGATGGTGCTGCCGGGGCCAAGACTGAAAAAGTAATGACGAAACGACTGGCCATCCGCCTCAGCGCCCATGGTTCCCACGACCCGCATGCCCAGGGCGTCGCGGTAGAACCGGACCGTCTTGTCCATGTCGTTGGTTACCAGCACGAGATGGTTGATGCCTTTGAATCCCATCGATCTCCTCCTGAACTGCTACGGGGGTGTCGGGTCCGCGAGCCGAATCGCGGCCGGTTGCCGGCAAAGCCCGGCGCGGGTGGCCGTTCCGGTCTCCCCGCGATTATACCCGCCGCAAGGGCCTGCCACGAGGGCCCGCCACGAGGGCGCCCGCGATCCAGGATTCCACGCCCCGCGGGACTATGGTGAGGAGTCGCGACCCATGCTAGGCTAGAGGCCGCTCATTCGCTGCCGGCCTTCGAGCGACGGGTGGGTCAAGGACGCAGCAGCGTCGATGGGAGGTTGGCATGGCGCCGAGAGTTCCGCCGGAGAGCGAGGTCCTGGAATACTTGCAGCAGTGCAGCAACTGGGGCCGGTGGGGCGCCGACGACCAGCTGGGCACCCTGAACTACATCACCCCCGAGATGCGCAAGGAGAGCGCTGCGCTGGTGCGGGAGGGCGTCAGCGTCACCTGCGCTCGACGCATCCCTACCCGGGGCCACGAGCCCGACTTCGCCATCCCGCCGATGCATTACATGGCCTCCAGCGGCGAGCGATGGGCCGGGAAAACGACCGAGGTCGACCAGCTCCAGTCCTCCTCGGACTTCTTCGGCCTGGCGTTTCACGGCTTCTCCGTGACCCACGTCGATAGCCTGGCCCATATCTTTCGCGACGGCCAGATGTACAACGGCGTCTCCGCCGACAAGGTGACCACCGCCGAGGGCGCCACCGTCGGGGCCGTGGAGCTGCTGCACGACGGCGTTGTCGGTCGAGGCGTTCTTCTGGACATCCCCAAGCTCAAGGGACAAAAATGGCTTGAACCCGGCCAGGGCGTCTTCCCCGAAGACCTGGAGGAAGCCGAGGAGGCCGCCGGGGTGAAGGTCCGGACCGGCGACATCCTGCTCGTGCGGTTTGGCGTCATGCGCCGCCGCAACGAGGAGGGCCCCAGCCGAGACGTCTTCGACCAACGTCCCGGCCTCCACGCCGCCTGCATGCCCTGGCTTCATCAACGGCAGATCGCGGCGCTGGCCTCCGACAGCGCCCAGGACCTGTTCCCCAGCGGCTATTCCCGCATGAGGGCGCCCGCCCACCAGGTGGGGATCGTCGCGATGGGTTTGTGGCTGATCGACAACTGTAATCTGGAGGACCTGGCCGCGGCGTGCGAGCGATACCAGCGCTGGGAGTTCCTGCTCACCTTGGCGCCCCTGCGCATCGTCAACGGCACGGGCTCGCCGGTGAACCCCATCGCCCTGTTCTAGAGCCCTGCCGTCTCCGCATCCCGCGCCGTCAGCCATGCATCGCCCGAGCGGACGCCACGACTTCAGCACCAGGAGGTATCAGGATGACCACCAGGGAAGACCTTCGCCGCCGAGGTCTCGAGATAACCGAGCGCATGGGGCACGGGACCAACCCTCCCAGGCCCAGGCCGTTGTCGCTGCGCTCGATTCCGGGCATGCACCATTTCACCACCGAGTCCATCTTCGGCGCCGTCTGGGCCAGACCCGGCCTCGACATCCGCTATCGGATGCTGGCCACGCTATCGGTCCTGACCTCGCTCCAGCGCCTGGCCCAGCTCCGGGCCTACATCAACAGCGCGCTGAACTTGGGCATCGGCGCCGAGGAAATTCAGGAGGTCTTCATACACTGCGCGATCCACTCGGGCTTCCCCACGGCCGTCAACTCGCTGGAGCTGGCGAGGGAGATCTTCGATCAGCGCGACCTCCAACCCCGGTTGCTGGAGGTCCCAGAGGTCAGCCTTGACGAGCTCGAAGCCCGAGGCCGGAAGCTCAGGGCGGAGCTGATGGGAGAGGACGACGCTGGAGGTTACGTCTCCGCCGTCGACGCCGCGATCCCCGACCTCCGCCGCCTGCTGCTGCAATACGGCCTGGGCGAGGTGTTCCACCGGCCCGGCCTCGACATGAAGTCGCGGGTCGTCTGCACCATCGCCTCCCTCACATCCCTGAGCGCCGGGCCCCAGCTGCGCAACTTGCTCCCGGCCGGGGTTCGCGTCGGCTTCTCCCGGGACGAGGTGCTGGAGATACTGATGCAGACCGCGCCGTACGCTGGATTCCCCGCGGCGTTCAACGCCGTGACCATCGCCGCGGAGGTCTTGCCGGAGTAAACGCCCGCGGAGTAACCCATCCACGCGATCCAGTCCATCGACAGGAGGTCAGGCATGAGACTGAAAGGCAAGGTAGCGCTCATCACCGGCGGCGCGCGAGGACAAGGGGCCGCCGAGGCCAGGCTCTTCGCCAAGGAAGGCGCCAGGGTGGTCATCGCCGACATTCTCGATGACGCCGGCGCGAAGGTCGCGGCGGAGATCGGCGAGTCCGGCGGAGACGCGGCCTACGTGCACCTGGACGTGACCAGCGAGGACGACTGGCGTGAGGCGGTTGCCGAGACGGTCGCCCGCTACGGGCGGTTGGACGTCCTGGTCAACAACGCGGGCATCTGGCGAGGCGGCACGGTGGAGGAGACGTCGGTGGAGGAGTGGGACTTGATTATGGACGTGAACGCCCGAGGCGTCTTTCTGGGGACCAAGGTGGCGATCGCCGAGATGCGGAAGGCCGGCGGCGGCTCCATCATCAACATCTCCTCCACCGCCGGGTTGGTGGGCAGCCCGCGCAGCACCGCCTACACCGCGTCCAAGGGAGCGGTCCGTCTGCTTACCAAGGCCACCGCCGTTCAGTACGGCAAGGACGGCATCCGGGCCAACTCGATCCATCCGGGCCCCATCGACACCGACATGGCCGTGCAGATCTGGCCCGACGAGAAGGGCCGAGCGGCGTCGGCTGCGGCGCGGACCGTCATCGGGAGAATGGGCACCCCGGAAGACATCGCCTACGGCGCGCTGTACCTCGCCTCGGACGAGTCGTCCTTCGTCACCGGAAGCGAGCTGGTGATCGACGGGGGCATCACCGCCCAGTAACCGCAGGCGATCTCAGGGCCTTTCAAGGCGTGTGACCCCTATACTGTTAGGATAACCGATTTGGAGGTGGGGACAATGAATACCGACGAGATAGCTGTTCGTATCGTTGAAAGCTGGATCGCCACTACCCGCGCCGGGGCCCTGTGGGGGGGCATCGATAAGAATGCTAAAAAAGTTGAGAAGGTGGGCGAGAACCTGGGCGCTCTGTACGACAAGGTGTTCAAAGCCGTCGCTGCCACTCACTCCGGCCAGTCCTGACCGCTCAGGAAATCCAGATGTGGAGTTCATGATTCGCGTTGCCCAGAGCCTGCCCTGAGCGAAGCCGAAGGGGTGACAATTACAGGCCCTACCGTCGCTTGAACTCCGGCAGGACGTGCTTCCCAAAGAGCCGGATCGACTCCATGATCTTCTCGTGAGGGAGGTTCCCCGCCTGCATGATCATCACGAACTGCTCGGGCTTCAACGCCGCGTAGCGTTCGATGATGCGGATGCAGGCGTCCGGGTCGCCCATGCAAAAGGCCCCGGAATCGATATAGGAGTTGTAATCGCCGCGCCGCGCTTGCTCCCCCCGGCTGTGGACCCTGGCGTGGTACTGATAGGAGTCGGGGACGGTGTCGTGGCGCTCCCACTCCCGGCTGAAGATCTCTCCAAGCGTCTCGCGATACCAGAGCGCCTCGGGTCCCGCCAGCTCCCTGGTCTCGGCGTCCCGCTCGCCGCAGAACGCGAACGCGAAGAGGGCCAGGCGGTCGTTGACCTCCGCGCCCACGGGTTCGGCGTTCTCGAGAGCCTTACGATAGAGGTCGACTCGTTCCGCCACCGGCTCAGGCCCCATAAAGGTCATGAGGAGGGCGCCCAGGCCTTTCCGCCCCGCCAGCGTCGCCGTCTCCGGCTGTATGCAGGCCAACCAAAGAGGCGGATGCGGCTGCTGGAGCGGCTTGGGAATGACGTTGCGCGGAGGAATCGTGTAGTAACGCCCCTGATGCTCGAACGTCTCCTGCATCCACATCTTGGGGATGATCTCCAGCGCCTCCTCCCACATGGCGCGCGTCTCGCTGAAGTCGATGCCAAAGGGCGTCAGCTGGTACGGCGTGCTGGAGCGGCCCGTGCCGAACTCGACGCGGCCGTTGCTCAATACGTCCAGGGTAGCGACCCGCTCCGCGACTCGCAGCGGGTGATTCAGAGGACTCGACATGAGCACCACGCCTAAGCCGAGACGCATCGTGGAGGTATGCTCGGCCATCGCCGCCAACAGCAGGTCCGACGCGCCGGCGTGGGAGACCTCCTCCAGGAAGTGGTGCTCCGCGACCCAGGTGTAGTCGAAGCCTACCTGCTCCGCCAACGCCGCCTGATCGATGGCGTTCCGAAAGACCTCGTACTCTTTCCGGGCATGCCACGGCCGGGGGACCTGAAACTGGAAGAAGAGACCAAACTTCATGCCGTCCATCTCCAACATTCGGTTCGGCGCCGAGGTATTGTACCCGCTGGCGGCCAGCATGTCGCCCGATGCCGGGCTAGCCAGGCTGCTGGCTACATCACCATGCACTACAGTGGGCGCGATAGGGTGTTGGACGGCGTTCCGGAGTGACAGTACCCTTCGCTTTGTCAAGGACTGTGGGTTCTTTGGACGCCCGCAGTTTGATATGGGAAACGTCGGGTTATACTTGGTGTAGTCACGTGACCGGGAGAACCAATGCGCAAATCCAGAGCAATCCCTGTGATCTTCTCCGCGGGTTTGCTGCTGCTGGCGGCAGCGTGTGGAGGTGCCGAGCCTACGTCCACGCCTGTTCCTGCCGAGCCCACGTCCACGCCTGTCTCTGCAACCGGGCCTACACCTACGCCTGCACCCTCGGCAACCCCAGCACTTGGCGCCGTAGCCGAAAGGGTCAACCTCCGTTTCCTCATTAGTGACGAAGCCAATGCCATAGAGCGATTCCAGAGCCTGAAGGTCTCCATCGGCCGTATTGGACTCCTCCGTGGTGGGGAATCCGGCAAATGGATCGAGATGCCTCCTCGGATTCCTGTGGTGGACCTGGTTCAGCTCCAGGGCGAAAACGCCCAGGAGGTGTGGAGCGGCACGTTGCCAGAGGGGCAGTACACCAAAGTGTTCGTCTATGTCGATACAGTTGAAGGAGTCTTACGAGACGAGCCGGACAGAACGGTCAACGTGAAGCTCCCCAGCAACAAGCTCAAGATCTCCAAAACCTTTGAAGTCGCTCCTGGCACAGTGGTGAGTTTTGTCTACGACCTCACCGTGGTCGCCGCCGGCAACCCCAGGAGCGGCATCAAGTACATCCTGAAACCACAAATTGGCCGGAGCGGCGCCGATCAGAGGTTCAGGGAATTGGAGCCTCCAACGCCCGCCGAAGGGCCCAGGGTGAAAGGCGAGCTCGCCTTTCAATTGGAAGGCGACGTCAGTCCTGGAGGGGCAGCCACCCTTACGCTGACCCATCAAGGCAACCCGCTGGCGGGAGTCCCCGTGAGCGTCAAAGATGCTGGACTGGGCAACACTAATCAGGCCGGCCAGGTTGCCATCCAGATTCCCGCGGATGCCGAGGAATTGGAGCTGGAAGCCAAGCTAAAAGGCGAACTGGAAATTGATTTTACCGAGGTCCCCCCTCCCGCACCGGAGGCAAGCGGCGAGCTCACTCTTCAGCTAGACGGCGACGTCACGCTGGGCGGCGACGTCACTATCACGTTAACCTACCAGGGCACCCCGCTGGCGAACGTGCCTATCGAACTGAACGACGAGCAAATAGGTGTCACCGACGCCTCCGGCCTACTGTCCTTCCAGATTCCCACTGACATTGAGGAGATGAAGCTCGAAGTTGAGCTGGAGGGCGAATTCGAGCTCAAGTTCCGGGAAGACGAAGTAGAGCCGCAAGAGTTCCGGGGCACTATCACCGCTCTTACGGTGGGTGCAGAGCTGGAAAGCCCGTGGACGATAACCATTCCCGGCATGCAAGACCCGGTCACCGTATTCGTCCTGAAACTCGATGGTACGCCGGAGATCGGCAGTGAGGTGGAGGTGGAAGGCGTGTTCATTGAGGGTGTCATCATCGATGCCAAGGTGAAGGTCGAAGAGCCGGAGGGTAGGGGCAACGGTAATCCTGGGCGACCGAGAGCGCCTTAGCGGCAGCGCCACTCTTCATTCGGTGAGGCGACGGCGTGGCGTTTGAGGTCATTCCAGCCATCGACCTTCGGGGCGGGCGGTGCGGGCGTCTTTACCAGGGCCGCTTCGCCAGGGAGACAATCTCCTCAGGCGACCCCATTGGGAGTGGCGAGAGGGCGCGCGCGTGAACCCGCGCACGGTGGCGGACCGCTGCTGGGCATGGCCTTGGGCGAGCTCGGGAGCCTCGACGCCCTGTCGGAGGACTGTGCCGCCGATGGCGTCTACGAGTGTATGGTGGTCAGCGTCCCGCTGAACCTGCCAGGCGGCATCGGCTCGCCGGGGTCAGGAAAACGAAAAGAGCCTGGGGCCTAGCGTTGAGGTCCGCCGGACACGGGAATGATGGCCCCGGTGATAAACGCCGAAGCCTCCGAAGCCAGAAAGATGGCCAGGCCCAGGATATCCTCAGGTTCCCCCACACGCCCCAGAGGGATCATCTTGGCATACTGCTCGAGCATGGCAGCGCCCATGATTTCCACGTTATGCTGCGTGTTAATCAAGCCGGGTGAAATGGCGTTTACTCGAACGTTGTGGGGACCCCATTCCGCGGCGAGGACTCGCGTGAACTGGTCCACCCCAGCCTTGGCGGCGCAATAGTGAATCAACGCCGGGGTGGGCGTCGCGGCCGCTCCGCTGCTGAAGTTGATGATGCTGCCGCTTCGTTGCTTCACCATCACCTCGCCCACCGCGCGACAGCAGAGATAGACGCTTTTCAGGTTGTAGTCCACCATGTCGTCCCAGGCTTCCTCGCTCAAGTCCAACGACGGGACAAAGATGCCGCCGCCGGCGCAGTTCACCAGGACGTCGATGCGGCCGAACCGCTCCATGACCTTCTGAACCAGGTTGGACACCTGGGCGCTCTTGGTGACATTGGTGGGCGCCACCAGGGCCTGTCCACCTCCGGCCTCGATCTCGTTGGCCACCGCTTCCAGGTCAGCGACGGTACGAGCCGCCACCGCCACCGTGGCCCCGGACGCGGCGAACCCCCGGGCCAGCGCCCGGCCAATCCCCTTGCTGCCCCCGGTGACGATCACCACTTTCCCCTCGACAGAGAAATCAGGATGCCCCGTCATGCTTCGCCCTCATGCCCTCACTAGGGTTCTCTGCTTCAAAACTCAACGGAAGTCTCTCTAGATCACCACGCCCTCTTCCTTCAGTTGGCCGATCTTTTCCCAGTCTAGGCCTAGCACCTCCTGGAGGACCTCCTCGGTATGCTGGCCCCAGAGCGGCGCCTCTCTCCTGACGGAGAGCGGCGTCTTGCCGAACCACACCGGGAACCCCGGCAGCTTCACCGGACCCAGGCTGGGGTGATCGAAATCGATAATGTAGTCGTTCTCCACCACCTGCGGGTCCGAGGCGAGATCGAGCATGCTGTTCACCGGACAGTACGGGATGTCGTGCTCTCGCAGGATCTTGATCCACTCCTCCCGGCTCCTGGTGGCGAAGAGCCGTCCGAGGATCGGGACCAGGCCTTCCGGATGGTCCTGTCCACTGAAGAGATTCTCAAACCGGGCGTCCTTCTCCAGCTCTTCGAGGCCCATGGCGCGACAGAAGGCCGGCCAGTAGGGATCGGGCTGGAGCATGAGGAGGGCGAGCCACTTCTCATCCTGGCACTTGTACCAGCGAAACAGCGGTGGATACTGGGGCTCTGACTGTCTCTCGAAAAAGAGGGCGAAGCTGACGGCGTAGTGTTGCAAGGACATCATGCTGCCCAGTAACGAGACGTCGATCTCCTGGGCGACGCCCAGGCGCTCCCGGGCCAGCAGGGCGGCCAGGATTCCATGCGACAGCGTGAGGGCGGTCATCTGATCGGCGGTGCCGACCACGCCGGAGCGGGGCTCGGCATCAGGGCCGGCCAGCGCCACCATATGCCCCGACCGGGCCATCCCGGCGAGGTCGAAGGAGATCAGCTCGCTGTCGGGGCCCTTTTGGCCGTAGCTGGAGGCGGTGGCATAGATCAGGCGAGGGTTGATCTGACGCAACGTCTGGTAGTCGAGGCCGAGCTTGACGGCGGTCGCTCTGGGATAGTTGCTCACGAAGACGTCCGCCCATTTCACCAGCTGGTGCGTGAGGTCCCTGCCCTTCTCTTTTTTCAGGTCTAATACGATGCTCCGCTTGTTGCGATTGTAGGCCTCGAACAGAGCGTGGCGGCCATCGGGAAGGGCAAACTCACCGCTGCTCATCAGCCCGCGCAGGGGATCGCCCGTATCGACCTGCTCGATCTTGATGACCTCCGCGCCCATGTCGCCGAGGCAGGTCGCCGCCATGGGACCGGCCATCCAGATCGACCACTCCAGCACACGAATTCCCTCGAGTGGCATGGTCATGCTGTCACCTCGTAGGCGAAGATCCCGGCTACGGCGCCCTCGGCCCATGGCGGGGCGCCCGGCGGCCCCGCCCTTCGGCCCTAGACCACGCCTCAGGAGACGAACTCGATGAGCACCCCGTTGGCGGCGCTGGGACGCACGAAAATATACCGGGCATCCTTGTAGCCGCGAAAGTTCTGGTCCACCAGCGGAATGTCCTTGGCCAGCAGGTGCGCTCGTACGCGCTCGACGTCATCGACCGTAAAGCTAATGTGGTGCATTCCCTCGCCACGCCGGTCCAGAAAGCGGGTGTGGGCGCCGGGGCCCAGGGGCTGGACAAACTCGAGGACGAAGTCGCCGATGGACAGGCCCGCGGCCTTGACCCCTTCGTGGGTGACGGTCCCGAAATCCTCCACCTTCTCGATCTGAAAGATCTCCTTATGCTTCTCCAGCGCCTTGTCCAGGTCTCGCACACAAATGGACACATGATTGATCTTCATCGCTGCTTCTCCTCCACTTTTGTATTACCATTACAACAAGCCGACCCGTACGTGGGGCCGCCAAATTGCCCCCCACCCTTGAAAGGACAGGGGAAATTCGGGGGGCTTGTTGATAAGGCCGTTGCCGGTGCTCCGTGCAGTAAGCGCCATGATAAGAGCCTGCCAAACGGCGGTCAAGTCCCTTGAGGCCCCCCTTCCGTGGCCCGGCGGCGGCGGCTCGCCGGCCAACGCCAACGCCATCGCCATCGCCATCGCCATCGCCATCGCCATCAAGTGATCCCACCGAGCGCCGAGGAGGGACCGCCATGCGACCCGAGCCATTCACCATCGACGTGCCCGACGCCGTGCTGGAAGACCTGGCGCTTCGTCTTTCCCGGACGCGGTGGCCCGACGACATCCCCGGCTCCCAGTGGGAGTACGGCAGCAGCCTGAGCTATATAAGGGAGCTGGTCGATTACTGGAGAACGAGCTTCGACTGGCGCGCCCAGGAGCGCATGCTGAACTCCTTTCCCCAGTTCAAAGCGGAGATCGATGGGCTGGGAATCCACTTCATCCACCAGCGTGGGACCGGGCCCGACCCCTTTCCGCTGGTGATGATCCACGGCTGGCCCAGCTCCATCCACGAGATGTACAAGGTCATCGGTCCGCTGACCGACCCGGCGAGCCACGGCGGCGATCCTGCCGACGCCTTCGACATGGTGGTCCCGTCGCTTCCGGGCTATGGCTTCTCGGACCGGCCCAAGGAGCGCGGCATGGCCGTAGCCAGCATGGCCCAGCTCTTCCTCAAGCTGATGACGGAGGTCTTGGGGTATGCCACCTTCGGCGCCCAGGGCGGCGACTGGGGTTCCGCGATCACCACAGCCCTGGGCTACGCCTACCCGGGGCAGGTGGCGGGAATCCACCTGAGCAACATCGTCGCAGGGCGCATTCGGGCGCCCGCCAGCGATCTGTCCGACGCGGAACGGACATGGCGGGAGGCGGGGCGCGCGTGGGGCCGGAACGAGCGTGGCTATTCGGAGATTCAGGGAACGAAACCGCTGACCCTGGGCTACGCCCTCAGCGATTCGCCCGCCGGCCTGGCCGCCTGGATCGTGGAGAAGTACCGCGCCTGGAGCGACTGCGCCGGCGACGTGGAGCGTCGATTCACCAAGGACGAGCTCCTGACCAACGTGATGATCTA
>JACZVV010000004.1 GCA_022572465.1 Chloroflexota bacterium | reverse complement strand
GGCCCTTGCGTGACCGTAAAGGCCGATGCGGCTCTGGCGGCTGAGCCGCATCGGCATTTCCGGTCCACGCGGGCGTTGACAGGTTGGTAGAGAACAAGGTCACCGGGGGGACCGATGGTGGTGACGTCACGGCAGGAGTCAGCGTTCATCGCGAGCCGGCCTATCCGATTTAGCATGGCCGGGACCATGGGCTTCGCCTCGTTCCGCGAGATCGTCGAGGTGGCCCAGGCGGCGGAGGAGCTGGACTTCTCGGCGTTCTACACCTCGGACCATCTCTTTGGCGTGGCCGGCGCGCGCCCCGAGACTCCACTGCTGGAGCCGTGGACGATCGCGGCTGGGTTGGCGGCCGTCACGCGGCGTCTCCGTCTCGGCTGCTTCGTCGCCGGCGTGACCTACCGCCATCCGGCGATGCTGGCCAAGATCACCGGCGCCATCGACGTCATCAGCGACGGACGTCTGGAGCTGGGCATCGGCGCGGCCTGGTCCCGAGAGGACCACGTGGCCTACGGGCTGCCGTTCCCGCCCCTCAAGGAGCGCCAGGAGCGCCTGGAGGAGGCCGTGGAGATCATCCGAGGCCTGTGGACCCACGACCGGTTCACGTTCCGGGGCAAGCACTATCAGGTCGAGGATGCGCCGTTCGAGCCGAAGCCGGTGCAGAAGCCGCATCCGCCGTTCTTGATTGCCGCCGTCGGCGATCGGGGTCTCAAGCTCACGGCGCGCCTGGCCCAGATCTGGGCCAGCGTCAGCACGCCCGCCTTCGCCTCCCGGTGCATCCAGCGTCTGGTGGAGCTCTGCCGGGCAGCCGGGAGAGACCCCGGCGAGCTGGAGTTCTCCCAGTACACCGGCCTGCTCCTGAGCGACGATGCCGGCGAGGTGCGGGGGAAGGTCCAGTCGCGGGTGCGGCAGCTGGAGGCCGCGAGCCGCCGGCCGGTGAATGCTCAGGCTCGCAACGCCGTGGAGGGGGAGACGTTCGAGGACCAGGTGCGGGCGTCGCTGCTGGCCGGGAACCCCGAGGAGATACGCGGGGCCATCCAGCGCTACGTGGACGTCGGCGTGACCCACATCGTGATCATGACGCCGCGCCCCTTCGACCGGCGCCTGGTGGAGCGGTTCCGCCGCGAGGTGATGGCCCCGTTCATCGACTGACGCGTCGGCCATCGATGGCTTGAAGGGCGCAGCCCCTTAAGGAATGTGCAGCGTGCGGCCGCCTTCGACGTAGATGGTCTGGCCGGTGATGTAGGCCGCTTCGTCGGAGACCAGAAAAGCGACGGCGTTGGCGATGTCCTCGGGCTCACCGAGGCGGCCCAAAGGCGTCCGCGCGACCCAGTCCTGCTCAAGCTCCGGGTTGTCGATCAGGTGCCGGGTCATGCCGGTGCGCGTGTGGCCGGGACCCACGGCGTTGACGGTGATGCCGTATCGTCCCAGGTCGCAGGCGGCGGCCTTGGTGAGCATCCGGACGCCGCCCTTGGACGCGCAGTAGTCGGACGAATCGCCCTGGATGATCTCGGCGTTGATGGAGGAGATGTTGACGATGCGGCCCGGCTTCTTCTGCTCGATCCAATGCCTGGCGGCGGCCTGGCCCAGGAGGAAGGGGGCCCGGAGGTTCACCGCCATCACGCGGTCCATCGACTCTTCGGTGATGGTGAGAAAGTGCCCGCTGGGAGGGACGCCGGCGTTGTTGACCAGGATATCCAGCGCGCCGAGCCGCTCCACGGCCCGCGCGACGATGCGTTCGGGGGAGTCGTCGCCGGTGACGTCGGCGACCATCTCCTCGACCCGGCCCCCGGCCTCGGCTACCAGGGTCGAGGTGGCGCTGAGGCCGCTCTCGTTGAGGTCCACCAGCAGGAGGTCCGCGCCCTCGCGAGCGAACTTGACGGCGGTGCCCCGCCCGATCCCGTCGGCGGCGCCCGTAACGATAGCCACTTTCCCTTGTAGTTTCATGTTCCTGTCGTTTCGCCTCACCCCCGGCCTCTCTCCACATACATGGAGAGGGGAGATTGGGGGGAGGTTCTCAAAAACGTGCCGTAGGGCTCAACTCCCCTGGTATGAAGCTCATGGTCGAAACGGTCACGTCCACAGCGTGCGGCCGCCATCGACGAAGATAGTCTGGCCGGTGATGTAGGACGCCTCGTCGGAGACCAGAAAAGCGACGGCGTTGGCGATGTCCTCGGGCTCGCCGACGCGGCGCAACGGGGTCTTGCCGGCCCACTCCTGCTCCCGGGACGCGTCCCCCTCGAAGATGGGCCGGGTCATGCCGGTGCGGGTGTGGCCCGGGCCGACGGCGTTCACGGTGATGCCATAGGGGCCCAGGTCGTAGGCGGAGGCCTTGGTGAGCAGACGAATGCCGCCCTTGGAGGCGCAGTAGGCCGTGGAGCCACTGACGGCGGCGAATTCCGCGTTGATGGAGGCGATGTGGACGATGCGGCCCGGCTTCTTGCTGTCCACCAGGTAGCGGGCCACCTGCTGGGAGAGAAGGAAAGGAGCTTTCAGATTGACGTCCAGCACCAGGTCGAGGTCGTCGGTCGAGTACTCCTCGTAGGCGGCGGGGCGGGAGACGCCGGCGTTGTTGACGACGATATCCACCGAGCCCAGCGCTTCCACGGCCTGGGCGACGATGGTCCTGAGGAACGCCCGGTCGCGGAGGTCGCCGACCAGCACGCCGGCGCGGCGGCCCAGGTCGCGCACCATGCCCGCCGTCTCGTTCACGCCCTCGGCGTTGAGATCGACCAGGAACGAGTCCGCTCCTTCGCGAGCGAACTTCAGAGCGATCCCTCGCCCGATCCCGTCGGCGGCCCCGGTGATGATGGCCGCTTTGCCTTCGAGGCGCATGGTTGGTCGCTTTTCCTCCCCTCTCCGTTGGCGGAGAGGGGCCAGGGGATAGGCACTGAGCGGGGCCAACCGTACCAACGCGGTGCGGGCGTGTCAAGGAGGTGGAAGCGGCGGGCCATTACCGCTCGTAGTGAGCTTGGCGAACCTCAAACTAAGCAATACGTGCACTATTTCTGGGCCCGGAAGCAGGTATTGCCCGGGTCAAGGCGCCTTGACCCGGGCAATACCTGCGGCTCTCGCTCCCCTCCCAACGGGATGCCCGACCCTAGGGACCTGCCGTTGACACAAGCGCTTGACAGCCGGCGGGTGGGGGAACAGAATTGCCGCGAAATCTTGCGGGTGAGGGCCGTTCAGGAAATCAAGGGCCAGACATGATGCGATTCCTAGTCCTTGCGGCAGTCGCGCTACTAATGGTCCTGGGGTCAGCATGCACCCGGGCTGAACCCACCACAGCTCCTACACCGACGCCTACCCCCACACCAACGCTGGCGCCTATTCCCACACCAACGCTGGCGCCTATCCCCACACCAACGCCGACCGTACCACTGCCGCCAGAACCGTCAGTTCTTTTGGAAGTGGTGTCAGTCGCCACCTGGGGCACCGAAGGCGGCGGCGAGGGACAGTTCGACGAGCCCCAACGGATAGCGGTGGACAGGGAAGGGAACGTGTACGTCGTCGAGTGGGGCAATAACCGGGTGCAGGTGTTCACCGCCCAGGGCCAGTTCCTGCGCCAATGGGGTGGGGAGGGCGAGGGGGGGTTCGACGATCCCGAAGGGATAGCGGTGGACAGAGAAGGGAACGTGTACGTCGTCGACTGGGGCCATGAGCGGGTGCAGGTGTTCACCGCCCAGGGCCAGTTCCTGCGCCAATGGGGACACTATGGGGAGGGCGAGGGGGAGTTCGACGAGCCTATAGGGATAGTGGTGAACGGGGAAGGGAACGTGTACGTCACCGACACATTAAATGACCGGGTCCAGGTGTTCACCGCCCAGGGCCAGTTCCTGCGCCAATGGGGACACTATGGGGAGGGCGAGGGGGAGTTCACCTCGCCCGAAGGGATAGCGGTGGACAGGGAAGGGAACGTGTACGTCGCCGACTGGGGCAATGACCGGGTGCAGGTGTTCACCGCCCAGGGCCAGTTCCTGCGCCAATGGGGGACTAGTGGGGAGGGCGAGGGGCAGTTCGACGAGCCTCAAGGGATAGCGGTAGACAGGGAAGGCAACGTGTACGTCACCGGGGGCAATGACCGGGTGCAGGTGTTCACCGCCCAGGGCCAGTTCCTGGGCCAATGGGGACACCATGGGAAGGGCGAGGGGGAGTTCGACCTGCCTGTAGGGATAGCGGTGGACAGCGAAGGGAACGTGTACGTCGTCGACCGGAGCAATGACCGGGTGCAGGTGTTCAGCGTAAAGTTTGAACAGGGATAGTGCCGGCCCTTCGGCACGGTTGTCGGGGAAGCTACCCCTCACGAACACCCCGATCACGCCCGCTTAAAGGGGATAAGCTCGACATCCCTTTTTTCGACGAACGAAAGCAGGGCTGGCCGGTATCTTGACGATACCCGAGATGCCTAAACGGTCTGCCGAGCACAACCAACCATGAGCGCTTTCTTCGACACGTCCGGCGGCGTCGAGACTCGCGATATCCCGGCTCTCGTCGTGGACTTCCCGACTTCGTTGCGGACTCTCGACAGAGTCGGAGCTCGACGCGATTCGCAGGAATCGAACCTCAGGACGAACCAACAATAGAAAGACCCTGACGCCGCGCGGGACTACATATCCGAGGCCAGGACGCCGCCCTGCGCCCAGTTGGCCTTGTCCACGTCGTCGAAGATCACGATGGTATGCTCCGCCGACGTCTTGGCAATGCGGACGACGGCGTCGGTGATGGCCTTGGCCAGCTCCGACTTCTGGTCGTGCGTGCGGCCGGGCCACATCTCTACGTGAATGACTGGCATGAGGAGCTCCTTGTCCGTTGGGGCGCTGGGGAGAATCGATGTGACAATGATACTTGACACCGCTTGTCAAGGGGGTTTATCCTTACCTTGCGAACATACGTTCTGGCCCGGCCATCTTGGCTGAAGCCAGCCCAGGCCCCGCCCCATCCCACTTCGGGATGCTCGGAACGGCATCGGCCCCAGCCCAGGCCCCGATCTTTCGGGGTTTTTTATTTGCGGTGACTAAAAAGCAGCAAAACGAACACGACCAGCGGGACCGGCAGGACCGGTTTCTGGAGGCCTACGAGCGGGTGGGGACCATCAGCGCCGGGGCCAGGGCCGCGGGCGTCGACCGGCGGACGGCCAAGCGCTGGATCGAGCGAGACGCCGCCTTTCGCGAGCGGTTCGAGGAGGCGCAGGCGAAGTTCAAGGACTATGTCAAGGAGCACCTGATCGAGCAGGCGGAGAGAGGCAACGGCCCAACGTGGCGGTTCATCGCCAAGCACGAGCTGCCCGAGGTCTACGGCGACGAGCCGCGGCAGTCCGCGCCGAAGCGGGGGCAGGAGGCCGACGCCAAGTGGGAGGAGCTGGAGCGAGCCGCTGAGTCCGATGACGTCGCATAGCAGACGTCTCCCGAAAGTCGTCGGCCGGGCCCGTCGAGACCCGGCCTTTTTCTTTCGCGAAGTGCTGGGCTGGCAGCCCTGGTCCGGCCAGGTCGAGATCGCCGAGGCGGTCCGTGACGCCATCGCCGGCGATGGCCCCAATCGCATCGCCGTGCGCAGCGGCAACGGCGTGGGCAAGACGGCCATCGCCGCCCGCATCATGCTGTGGGTGCTGCGTTGCTACCGCGACAGCGTCGTCATCACCACGGCGCCCACGAGCCGCCAGGTCACGGAGCTGCTGTGGCGCGAGGCTCGGGACGCCTACCACGCCAGCCGTTACCCTCTGGGCGGCCGCTTCTACGATGGCAAACCTCAGTGGGAGCTGGGGCCGCGGCGCTTCGCCCTGGGGATGAGCCCGGAGAACACGCGGCCCGAGCGGTTCCAGGGGTTCCACGCGGGCCTGATCCTGTTCGTGGCCGACGAGGCCAGCGGCGTGCCCGAAGCCCACTGGGAGGCGATCAAGGGCTCGCTGCTGGCGGGCAAAGCCGTGCTCCTGGCCATCGGCAACCCCACGCGGCTGCACGGCGAGTTCTACGAGGCCTTCCACCGCAACGCCCATCTGTGGCGGCGGCTGCACATCTCGGCGCTGGAGACCCCGAACCTCTCGGGGCAAGGAGTCCCGGTGCCGGGCCTGGTCACTCGCGAAGGCGTCAAGCAGGCCATCGCGGACTGGGGCGAGGACAGCCCGCTGTACCAGGTGCGCATCCTGGGCCAGTTTCCCACCGCGGCCAGCAGCCAGCTCATTCACCTGGAGTGGGTCGAGAGCGCGGTCCAGCGGTACCGTGACCTTTCGGCTCACCCCGAGCTCTCGCCGCGTAGGGAGTCCCGTTCTGGGGCCGGATTCGCCGAAGAGCCGGCGCTGGGAGTGGACGTAGCCCGCAGCGGGAGCGACGAGACGGTCCTGGCGCTGCTGGCCGGCGACCGGCTGGAGCGTCTGGAGACGTGGGTGGGCCAGGACACCATGAAGACGGCGGGCGTGGTCAAGGCCTACGCCGATGAGTACCCCGGCCTGAGCATCGCCATCGACGACGGCGGCGTCGGCGGCGGCGTGGTCGACCGGCTGCGCGAGCTCGACGTCGCGGTCTATCCGATCAAGTTCGGCGCGGCGCCCGACGGACGGCTCTCGGTCCACTTCAAGAACAAGCTGTCGGAGATGTACTGGGTGCTGCGAGAGTGGCTGCAAAACGGCCGCCTGTCACTGCTGGACGACGCCAGGCTGGCCGCTCAGCTTACGCAGCTGGAATGGGAGCAGGAGAGCGACCGGGCGATCCGCGTCTACAAGCGCGGCAAGGGCCGGGACGCTGGCAGCCCCGACCGGGCCGACGCGCTGGCCCTAGCCCTGGAGGCGCAGCTCCGCCGCCAACGCGGCGCCGGGCTCTGGGTGTAACGGCGGCCCTCGTAGGGTCGGTTTCATACCAGTTGTAGGGTCGGCATGAAACCGGCCCCTACAGCTAAGGAGGCGTGCTTTGGGACTGTTGACACCTCTGAGGAAAGTTGCCTCCCGAATGATGCCGGGGGCGTTGCTGGGAAATCGAGCGCTGGCCCGGGCCAACCCGGTGGCGTTGCTCCTGTCCGATCGCTATACCCAGCGGCTCGGCCTGGGCGACGATTGGGCGCCCACGAGCTACGGCGACTACATGGCCATCTCGCCGACGATCTACGCATGCGTCCATCTGCGGGCGCGAAACCTGGCCCGGATCCGGCTGCGAGTCCACCAGCGCCGGACCGACGGCGTCGTCGCACCCGTCGGCGACACCCACCCGGTCCAGCGGTTCCTGGACTCGGTGAACCCCCATTGGAGCCGGCAGCGGTTCTGGTACATCGTCGAGGCCAGTCTCGGGCTGTGGGGATCGGCGCCGATCGCGCTGTTCCGCGATGGCCGGGGCGAGGTCAAGGAGCTGTGGTGGCTGCAGCCCAGCCGTTTCAAAGTGGTGCCCGACGCCACCAGCTATATCAAAGGATACCTGTACACCCGTGATGGAGTGGAGGTCGCCTTCGCGCCCGACGAGGTGCTGTGGTTCCGCTACCCCAACCCCATCCAGGAGTACGCCGGCCTTTCGCCCATCGCCGCCCTGCGGACGACCGTGGACATGAACGTCGACGCGATTCGGTTCAACCAGCGGTTTTTCAAGAACGACGCCACGCCCGGCCGCGTCTATCTCAAGAGCGAGATGGACCTGACCAGCGCTCAGGCGGAGGACCTGCGCCTGCGATGGGAGAAGGCGTTCAAGGACCCCGAGCGGGCCCACAGCATCGCCATCCTGGACAAGAGCGCCGACCTGCGAACCCTGGCGGTGTCTCAGCGCGAGATGGAGTTCGTCGAGGCGCAACGCTTCACCAAGGAAGAGATCTGCGGCGCCTACGGCATCTCGCCGGTCCTCATCGGCGACCTGCGCCAGTCGACGTTCAACAACTTCCAGCTCGCCAAGGCCAGTTTCTGGGACGAGACGATGATCCCCGAGATGCAGTTCCTGGAGGCCGAGGTCAACGAGGGGCTGATGCCGATGCTGGGCGACGGGCTCGAGGTGCGATTCGACCTGCGGGAGGTTTCGTCGCTTCGGGAGGATGCCAACGCCAGGGCTCAGCGCGATCAGAGGCTGGTCCAGGCCGGCATCCTCACGATCAACGAGGTGCGCCAGCGAGAGGGCCTGGCGCCGGTTGCCTGGGGCGACGAGTGGCACCGATAGAGGCTATTCCAAAATCCCCTCGCCCTTCGAGGGAGAGGGTTAGGGTGAGGGTCCTCCCAATCTAGCGGCCCCATTTTCGGGATGGCTTCTCGGGACGACGGACAAGGGACAGGGACAGAAACGAGGGGGTACGCATGACGACGGCTCAAGGATGGTTTCCCATCGAGGTCCAGGACGGGCCCGCCACGCGCCGAGGCGAAGGGTCTCAACGGCGGCACCGCGTTCGCATCATGACCGACGTGGTGGCCCGCGACGGCGACGTGGTGGAGCCGATGGGCATGAACGTGGAGAACTACCTCAAGAACCCGGTGGTGATGTGGGTCCACGATTACGTCGGCAGGACGCCGTCGGGGGGACTGCCCATCGGCCGTACGCTATCGCTGCACCGGCGTCCCCAGGCCATCGACGTGGAGTTCGAGTTCCTGCCGGGCGACGCCTTCGCCAACCGTGTGGCCAACGCCTGGGAGCGCGGCTTCCTGCGCACGGCGTCCATCGGGTGGGAGAGCCTGGAGGCGACGCCGCTGCCCAACCGGCGGGGGCTCCGTCACCGCAAGTCGGACCTCCTGGAATGGAGCCTGGTGCCGATCCCGGCGGACCCGGCGGCGAGCCGGGAGCTCTACGCCGCGGGCATGCGTTCGATGGGCTTCGGCGATCTGTTGGGCAAGGGCCCATCCACAGGCGCGCTGCCGCCGGCGGCACGGGTGGACCACCCGTCGCTCACCCAGCTGGTGGCCGAGCTTGAGGACGCGTGGGACTACGTCAAGTCCCGGCTGGGGCCCGCCGGGCCGACCTCGCCGCGGCTCCTTCAACCCCTCACTCGCATGGCGCGAGAGCTGGGCGCGGCGGTGGCCCAGGGGCAGCCTGTGAGCGACGAATGCTTCGTGGATGACGACAAGCGTGAAAACGGCGACGACACAGCCGATAACGAAAGGCTGGGCGCGTTGGTCCGCGCCGCGCGAGAGTTCCGGGGGCTCGTCGAGGAGATGCGAACGCATCCCGACGCCCGGGAGCTCGCGCAGGCGTTGGAAAGCGCGCCCGGCTTGAGCAAGTGATCCGAGAACAGGAAAAAGGAAGAGCAAGCCCGGAACATGGGCGCCGTCCCAAGGCCCGGCCCTCAGCGGACTGGGTGCTGACTCGGGACCGGCGTTCCTGGTTCCCACCACCGACAAAGGAGAAACGATGGCATACAGCAACGCTGAAATCGAAGACGCGATCCACGGCATCATCGAGGCCCGGGACTTCATCCGAGAGCGGTCCGCCGCGCTGGTCACCCGCGAGGAGATGACGCGGCTGGTGGACTCGGTGCGCAAGGACCTGGCCAAGTTCGACGAGGTGCGCCGGCGTCCCATCTTCGGCGGCGGCGAGGGAGAGAGCGTGCGAGGCGGCCGGTACGACGGCCTGACCCATTTCGACCTGGCCATCGTCAAGGCGCTTCGAGAGGCGGCCGAGATGGGGAAGGGACGCGCGATCTTCACCCTCGACGTGCGCGCCGATGCCGACGGCGCCACCCGGCTTTGGGTCGGCAGCCACCGGCGTCAGAACCGCATCGTCCATCAGCAGGACGGTTGGGAGCCCCTGAAACGGGCCCTGGACAGCACGACCGCCGGCAGCGGCGACGAGCTCGTCCCCACCGGCATGGCCACGGAGATCTGGCGGGACGTCCGTCTGAACACGGTGATCTCGTCGTTCTTGCCCCGCATCAACATGCCCACCAACCCCTTCGACATCCCGCTGGAGATGGGGGACGTGACCTTCTACAAGGCGACGGAGAACAGCGCGGGCACGGCGACGGACCTGACCACCGCCAAGAACACCATGTCCGCCGGCGGGGTCAAGGCCCTCAGCGTCTGGTCCTACGAGCTGGACGAGGACGCGATCATGGCGATGCTCCCCAGCGTACGGGAGGTCTTCGTTCGCAACACCGCCGAGACCATCGACGACCTGCTGCTGCAAACAGATAGCACGGCGTTGGACTCCATCATTGCCGACGGCGCGACGCTGCCGGCTAGCAGCCGCTACCTCTACGGCGGCGGCGACGGTTTGCTGCATCTGCCGCTGGTGGACAACACCGCCCAGGCCATCGACCACAACGCCGCCATCTCGGCCGACATGTTCAAGAACATCCTGGCCAAGATGGACAAGTACGCGCTGAATCCGACGGGCGGCAACAACGCCACCAGCCCCGACCTGGTCTTCATCAGCGACACGCGGACCTGGCTCCAGGCCATCGCGCTGAGCGAGGTCGTCACGGTGGACAAGCTGGGGCCGGCGGCGACCATCCGATCGGGGCAGCTCGCCCAGGTCTATGGCGTCCCATACCTGGTCAGCGGTGTGATGGGCGTGGCCGACACCGACGGCAAGGTCACTGATGGCGGCAACGTTACCGACACCGGACGGGTGCTGGCGGTCAACCGCCACGGCTGGTTCCACGGCTTCCGCCGGGAGATGCTGATCGAGACGGACCGGGACATCGACAGGACCCAGATCAAGATGGTGGTGAGCTTCCGCATGGCGCTGGTCGCCCGAGGCGCCCGCTCTTCGGCCAAGCACGCCACCCTGGCCTACAACATTACCGGCGTGTAGGGGGCGAGGATCGAGGAACGGGGGAGTGGGGGCCCTGGCTCCTGTCTCCCTCGTTCCTTCCGGCCGTCCCGATTTATCGGGACCGGCGCCGGCAAGAATCGGGACTCCCCCTTTCCCAGTGGGAGAGGGTTGGGGTGAGGGCAACAAGGGAGGAGACCGTTATGGCAAAGCTCTCGACCGGGAGCAAGACCGTCACCACGGCTGGGACCAGGGAGCGGCTGGTCGCCGTGGCATCGAACCTGTCCGCGAAGGCGCTGACCATCGTGGCCAAATCCGGCAACACCGGGAAGGTCTACGTGGGCAACGACGGGGTGGCCAGCAGCAACGCTCCCGAGCTCTTTCCGGGGGACCAGTTCAGAATCGCTTCGGATGAGCCGTTCAACCTCGCGGATGTTTATCTCGACGTCTCCGTCAACGGCGAGGGCGTCGAGTACTGCGCGGTGAGCTAGGCCTCCCCGATAACATCGGGGCGAAAGGAGGACGACATGACCACAGCTATCGAACTTTTGCGCAACCCACGGCTGGTGGCCGACGACCTGGACCACTGCTTCGGCAGCGGCCAGGACGCCTGCCTCCAGTGGGACACGGCGGAGACCAACGACGCCTTGAAGCTGGGCCTCAAGCTCAACGACGCCGCCTTCTCCGGCAACTTCATCCTGGTCAACAAGGACCATATCGACAAAGACACCGGCCTGGGCGTCACCGCCGATCCCCGGCTGGTGGTCTGGTCCGGCGACGACCCGGCGGCGGGCGGCGCCAACGAGTACGTCAGCCTTCTGCACAATCGCACCGACGCCGTCATCGAAAGCGGCGCCGGCGCCATTCAGCTCAACCCGGCCACCGATCTGATCATCGGCGGCAACCAGGCCATCAAGACCTCCGCCGGCGACCTGACGCTAGACCCTGCTGATGTTGTACGTATTACAGGCAGTCCGGCAGTTATTAGGCCAACCAGCAACGTAGCTTTGCAGCTAATGCCAACCTCTGGCATTTATGGGGCTGAAGTGAGCGCGGGCGGGCACTTTGTTCCTACCACTAACAACGGTTTGGACTTAGGTATTAGCAGCCGCAACTGGAGAATATTCTGGTGCGCTGGCCCACTTAACCTTGGGCATATTGGCACCTTGGGTCGTCTTCAGCTTGGTGCGGCAACGACTCACGCTACAACGATAGGCCATAACCTCATCAGCATCTTCAACGCCACGGCCCCAGTGGGAACGCTGACGAACGGGGCCAGCTTCTACGTTTCGTCCGGTGAGATGCAAGTAATCGACAGTGGGGGCGTCGTGACACAGCTTTCGCCCCACGACCCTGAAACCGGCGAGTGGTGGTTTAACAGTAAGAACACTGTAACGGGCCGCGTGTTCCGCGTTCACATGGAGCGCCTAATGAGACGGCTGGATGAAATGTTTGGCGGTGGGTTTATTGAAGAATTCATAGAGGGGGCTGCTATCTAATGGCACTCATTAAGACAGACCACCGGTTGGAACAAGTAACCTTCCAGTTCGACGGCCCCGATGTCATCGGGGTCGAGCTGACGGTCAACTACGCTGTGCAGGACGACGTGACGGGCGAGGAGGAGACGCGGGTTCGCAAGACGACCGACATTTGGGACCAGCTCACCGCATCGCAAAAGACCGGCGCCAAGACGATCGGTAAACGCCTCCAGCAGATCGCGGAATCCCTGTAGGCAGGCAGCCATGTCCAACACCCACCAACACATCGTCGACGAATTACGAGAGTACGTTGGCGCCGACATCGACGGAGTAGACCTCTCGATCCCTCGAGAGCTGGAGACCAGTATCGCCGCCCGCCAGCGCCAGGTCCTGCGCAATAGCGCCGTCCTGGCCCAGATGAACCAGCGGCTGGCCCGGCGGCGCAACGCCACCGACGAGGCGCGGCGTTTGGGACAGGAGCTGGACCGCTACGTCCGGGACATCGCTGAGATCGACCGCCTGTACCCGGAGGCCCGCGCGAAGATGGAGGAGCTGGACGCTCCGATCTCCTATTCGCATCCCGAATCCGCATCGGGACGGGAGCCGGACCTACCCCGAGAATCGGGACGGGAGCCGGCATCATGAGCAACCTCTACTGCGACCTCGAGAGCTTCAAGGCCCGGATGGGCATCACCGGCACCGGCGACGATGCCCAGGTCCTGGCGCTTCTGGAGAACATCAGTCGCGCCATCGATCAGTTTTGCAACCGATTCTTCTTCGTCAAGGACGAGACCCGGTACTACGACGGCGTGGCCGGCCCGTTGCTCCTGGATGGAGACCTTGTCGCCGTCACCAGCGTCAAGACCGACGACGATGCCGACGGCGCCGGCTGGGAGACGACCTGGAGCGCCAGCGATTACGAGCTGCTGCCGTACAACGGCTTCCCCAAGAACGCGATCGCCGTGACGCCGTGGGGCGGACGGAGCGACTTCAACAACGGTGGGAAGAAGGCCGTGGAGGTGGCGGGCCGGTGGGGCTACCGCGAGGAGATCGAGGACTCCGGCGCCGACATCAACGAGGGCGCCCAGTACTCGGCCACCGACACCACGTTGACGGTCACCGATGGAACGAAATTCAAGACCGGCATGACCGTGCGCATCGAGTCGGAGCAGCTCTACGTCTCGGCCATCTCGGGGAACGATCTGACGGTGGAGCGAGCCGTCAACGGCACGACGGCGGCGGCCCACGCCGATGGGACCGGCATCGACGTGTACCGCTATCCTCGCCCGGTGGCCGAGGCGTGCCTCATCCAGGCGGCGCGGATCTGGAAGCGGAAGGACTCGGCCTACATCGTCAACGTCGCCGCCGCGACGTTCCGTCAGGAACCCTTCCCCGATGTGGACCCCGACGTACGGACGCTGCTCGCGCCCTATCGCAGGATCGTGATCGCGGGTGTGTAATCCCGCTTCCGCTCGGGCGGAATGCTCGTCCGAACGGCATCGCAGCGGGACTGCGTTCGCAAGAGGAGGAGCCCCGTGGCAGGCATCGAACCAAAACAGGTCGTCGCCAGGCCGTCCAGCTCGTTGGTGCAACAATCGGTGGAGGTAGCAACCACTAACTCTTTCCCGCCAGTCAAGCTCAAGGAGATCACCGTTACCTATCCCGGCGTGTACCGGATCAAGTTCGCCCTGCGCAAGGCGGGAGGCGCCGGTGCCTCTCACGCGCAGGTCTATCGCAACGGCGCCGCCCTTGGCGTCATTCAGCAGAGTACCAGCGGCGATTTCACGACGTTCAGCGAGGACATCGGCGGATGGCAGACCGGCGACCTGCTTCAGCTCTATGGGTGGGACACCGGGGCCGGTCCTTTGGAAGTCATGAGCTTCTCGCAATGGGGCGAGTACAGCCTGCGCCCGCCGGACATTACCCCCGGCGAGGTCACCCTGGCGTGACGGTCTGTCGTGAGCCCGGGCATCGTGAATCCAGACCCGCCGCCGGCGATACAGAAAGGAACCGTTCGTCGTGGAGCTTTTGATCCCCGCGGCTGCCGCATTGGGAGCCGCCGTGGCCGCCGGGATGTCCGCTTTTCGAGTTGGGCGCTTTCTCCGTGAGCGCGGTGGGGCCACGGTATACGTTCGTTTAAGCGCGGAGGACAGCGACCGCGTCGAGAAGATCGAAGCGCTGCTGGAACGGCTCATCGGCCTCTCGGGGCAGTCGCAGGATGCCATCGACCGGCTGTCGGAGCAGGTGACCGAGGCTCGGCTGGAGCAGGCCCGCAGAGAAGGGTTCCTTCATGGCCGGCTCGACGCGCTGCGGCAACTGGATGAGTAAGCAGGTTGCCGGCGCAAGGCTACGGGCCAGGCGCGCTGAGACCCAACGGACCGCGACGTCTCCTGATTGATCCGTCGTCTTTCCTCCATTGACACGCTTTCCTGTCGGATGCTAGCATTCCTCCCGCTGGAAACCACGAGGTTCCCTCACGTCAGGAGGTTCCAAATGCGTATGCTCCGATCTCGTTGGATGGCTATCGTACCGGTTGTGATGGCCGCATCGCTGATCGTTGCCGCCTGTGGCGGTGGCGATCCCACATCGACGCCGCGGTCGCCGACGGCCATTCCCACGGCCACATCGGCTCCTCAAGCGACCCCAACCCCCGCGCCGACCCCGACGCCCGAGGTCACCATCAAACGCGGCGGCATTCTGAAGACCCGTATCGGCATCAACCCCAACCCCTGGAACACGCTAGAAGGCCCCATCTCCGCATCGTACCCGCTCTTCGAGCCGGTGATGAGCTCGCTCATCCAGTTCGATCTGGCCACGAACGAGATCAAGGGCGATCTGGCCGAGAGCTGGACCATCGGCGGGGACGGACTGACCATCGTCTTCAACCTCCGGCAGGGGGTGGTTTGGCACGATGGAAAGCCCTTCACGGCCGAGGACGCCAAGTTCAACCTCGACACCGTGTTTTTCGAGAGTCAGGGCTTCAAGAGCCACCTCAAGACCTTTTTCAGCGCCGTCGACACGGTGGAAGTGGTGGACAACGCCACCATCAAACTCACGCTGAGCCGGCCCAGCAACTCGATGTTCGCCACCTTCACCCACGCGATGATGCTGAACTACGCGCCACAGGTCTCCGCGGAGGAGCTGGCCAAAGGCAACGTCGTTGGCACCAACGCGTTCGAGTGGACCAGCTTCAAGCGAGACAACAAGGTGGAGCAGCGGGCCAATCCTAACTTCTACGTGAATGGCGAAGACGGCCAGCCGCTGCCCTACCTCGACGGTATCGACTTCTTCCTCATCATTGAATCGGCCCTCCACATCGCCGCTTTCCGCACGGGGGAAATCGACGCCTTCGACCACATCGATGCGACGGCGCTGACCAGCGTCCTCAATGGCATCAAGGGCGACGTCCCCGGCCTCATAACCGGCGCGACGGCAACCAGCTGGCGAATGATCCTCATCAAGAATAAGCCTCCGTTCGACGACATCCGGGTGCGGAAGGCGATGCAGATCGGCATCGACCGCCAGGAGTTCGTCGATGCGGCCTTCCAGGGCAACGGCTTCCCCTCGGGGCTGGCGATAACTCCCAAGGGCGCCGGAGGCGTGTGGGGGCTCTCCCAGGAAGAGGAGAAACGCTTCCCCGGACTGAACCAAGCGACTCACGACGCCGACGCCGCCGAGGCCGAGCGGCTGCTGAAAGAGGCCGGGTTCGACAAGGACAACCCGCTGAAAGCGAACGTCGACGTCATCTCCTTCGGCGCGTTTGCCGATGAAGCGGTGGTGGCGGTAACCCTCCTCAACGAGATTCCAGGATTCGCTCTGGATCTCAACGTCGAGGACACCGGGACGCAGGCCCAGCGTCTCGTCGTTCCCGGGGGCAAGTTCGACCTGATCTACCGCCCCTTCGGCTCGGCCCTGGACGATCCGGTGCACACCTTCGGGCTGTTCTGGATCAGCACCGGGTCGAGGAACTACGGTGAGTTCTCCAACCCGGAGATCGACGCGTTGTTCGACGAGCAGGAGACCACCACCGACCCCGCTCGCCGGCGAGCCGCTATCCTCGAAATGATGGAGCTCGCTTACGACCAGGCCACCTACGTGATCCTCGGCTGGGCCTCAACCCCTTGGATCCTCAGGCCCGACGTGAAAGGGCTGATCCTGGGCTCGTCGTTCTCCAACCGCGGCCGGTACGACACCACCTGGCTGGATCGATAGCGCTCAGATGGACCGCAGAGGGGCCGCCCTTCGGGGCGGCCTCTTTTTTTTGTAACCTCCGCCGGCATGCCGTCATCAAAGTATCATGGAGGACTCTTCTGGGCCTCGGCGCGTCCGCATGCCTTGGGGCGCGCTGAAGGTCATCCTCATCGGCGGTGGAGCGCTGGCGTTGCTGGGGATCATCGCCTGGCCGTTCATCCAGCGCTCCGGACTCTTTGCCGGCAGCGTCACGATCGAATCGACGCGGGCCGCGTTGCTGGATGGCCAGGCCGAAGTAGGGAGAAAAGTGAAGATCATCTCGTTAGTGCCCAAGGATGCGATTCGTTCGATCGACGAGCCTCGGTTCGTCTCCGCCGCCGAGGCGGCGTCGCAGCTTCGCCCCGACGAGCCGGTCATCGGCCTCGAAATCGACGGCGACGCTCGCGCCTACTCGACGTTCATGCTGAGCGCCCACGAGATCGTCAACGACGTGGTCGGCGGCGTGCCGGTAGCGATCACATGGTGACCCCTCTGCTTCACGGGCATCGTGTATGCCCGGGAGGTCCAGGGGACGGTCCACAGCTTCGGCGTGTCAGGCAAGCTCATCATGAACGGTCTGGTCATGTACGACCGCGAGACCGGCACGCTGTGGAGTCAGGTGCTCGGTGAAGCGGTAAAGGGCCCCCTCGCCGGCGTCAAGCTGCGGGCCTTGCCCGCCACCCAGACGACCTGGGCCCAGTGGCGTTCGGCTCACCCCGAGACGTTGGTGCTGGACAAGGGTGGCGGTTACCGGAGCGATCGCTATGCATCGTACTTCTCCGGGTCCAAGAAAGGCGTCCTGGGCTCGACCCGGAACGACAAGCGATTGCCGCCGAAGGAGCTGGTGATCGGAATCCAGGGGGCGTCAAGCGCCAAGGCATACCCGTTCCGGACCATGGCGCGCGAGGGCGTGACGAACGACACGTTCGAGGGCCGTCCGCTGCTGATCGTGTTCGACGACGAGACCGGCACCGGGCTGGTCTTCGATCGCTTGGTGAATGGCCGGGAGCTGACCTTCGGCCCATCGGAGCGCCGCTCGGGCCAGCCGATGGTCGCCGACCGGGAGACGGGGACGCGGTGGAACGCGGTGACCGGCCGGGCGATCGAGGGCCCGCTGCAAGGCTCGCGTCTCGAGCAGGTGCCGGCGACCTACGCCTTCTGGTTCGGCTGGAGCGACTACTACCCCAAGACGGAGCTCTACGCCGGCGTGGATGAGTAGGCGAATCCGGCATCGGTCGCGCTTCTGAGCCGACGCTCTCCCCACGAAAAAGGCCCCTCGCTCTGAGGGGCCTTTCGTTTTGCCATCGGCGGTCGATTAGCTGAACATGATCATGTTTCGGAGCCTGCGGACCCGCTCCTCCAGGGGTGGGTGCGTGGAGAACAAGCCCACGAATCGGCTGGCGCCCTCCTCTTCCGGATGCTGCGAGCGAGCCCCCAGGGGGTTGACGATGTACATGTGAGCCATGGCCTCGTTTGTGGAGGTGGCCTTCAAGGGCCGGCGCCGGACTCCGCTGTCGAGCTTCTCCAGAGCGGCGGCCAGCGGCAAGGGATTTTTTAAAATATTGGCGCCGGTCTCGTCGGCGGCGTACTCGCGGGTCCTGGAAATCGCGAAGCGCACCACGGAGGCCGCCATCGGCATCAAGAAGATCAGGAGCAGCAGGCCGACGATGCCGATGATAGCGCCGTATCCACCGCCACCGCCCCGGCCGCGACCGCCCATGCCCCCGAAGATCAAGGCGAACTGGGCCATGAAGGCCAGGAAGGCGATGACGCCGGCCAGCACCGCGACGATGCTCATGATCAGCATGTCCCGGTTTTTTACGTGGGCCATCTCGTGGGCAATGACGCCCTTGAGCTCTTCCTCGTTCAAAAGGCGTTGCATGCCCGTGGTAACGGCGACGACGGCCTTTTTCGGGCTACGGCCGGTGGCGAAGGCGTTGGGCGAGTCGTTTTCGATGAGAAAGACCCTGGGCATCGGCAGGTTCGCCAGCCGCGCGACCTGCGCCACCTGCTGGTGCAGCCTGGGCTGCTCTTGCTGCGTTACCTCTTTGGCGCCGGCCATCCGAAGCGCCATCTTGTCGCTGAACCAGAACGCGAAGAAGTTCATCAGGATGGCGAAGACCCCCGCCATGATGAGGCCCGGCAAACCGCCGGCAAGACCACCGGCGATCACGACCAGGACCGTCAGGATGATCAAGAGACTAAACGTCTTGAGCCAGCTCATAGCATCCCCACCTCCGGCGTCCGGTCTGCCCGACGCCTCCCCGTTCTCTGGCAAGTAACGATAAATTATACTATAAGCCCTGGGTTCAAGTCGGTTCCGCAACGCCCTGTATTCAGGCCGGTTCCCCAAGATATGAGGGACCGCCGCGCCGAGCGGTCATCGTCTCAGTCCAACCAGGCCGGCTCGAACTGCTCCAGCGATTCGATCTCGTGTTCCGCCGACGAAACGTCCATGTGGGCGGTTGCCTCGGTCCGCACCGCAACGGTGACCATGCCCGCGGCCTGAGCGGACTCGATCCCCCGAGGCGTGTCCTCGATCGCGAGGCAGGCCTGGGGGGTCACGCCGAGCTTCCGAGCGGCCAGCAGATACAGGTCCGGCGCGGGCTTGGCCTCGCGCACCATTTCCGCCGCTGCGATGGCTCCGAAACGCCCGGTGACGTCGAGCCGCGCCAGAACCGCCTCGACCCAGTTGCCCTGGGACGAGGTCGCCAGGCCGATCTTGACGCCGCGACCTTCCAGCGCCTGCAACAGCGAGTACAGGCCGGGCGCCGGAGTCACGTTGCGCCGCAGCAACTCTTCGACGGCCAGGTCGTACGGCGCCTTCCACCGCTCCACGTCGCCATCCAGGGCGAACCGGTCGATGACCCACTGCCAGGTGTAGTCGATGCTGCTGCCCATGATGGCCCGGTGGTCCTCGTCGGTCAGTCGATGGCCCAGGGGACCGATGACGACGTTCACCGCCTCGGCGTAAAAAGGCTCGCTGTCGGTAATGACGCCGTCCATGTCGAAGATGACCGCTTGCTTCTTCATAAGGGTGAGCGCTTCCCGGCCGAGGAAGGTTTGGGTTTGCCTGGCGGTGGGGCGCGAAGCCGACGCCGGTGGGACCGGAGATTCCATTCTAACAGTTTGGTGGAGCGCGGCCCGCACCTTCCGGGAACCAACATCCCTACGAGATTGCTCGTGCCTTTGCACACCTTGCCACGCTCGGCGTGCGTTTGCTATCCTGAGAGCCACGCGGCGCGCCTAGCAAGGGGAGAACGCATGGCAGTCATTCACTCCGACGGCCTGGAAATTCGCAAGATCAGAATCGGCTCCTTCGACAACTGCTGCTACGTCCTCGTCTGCCCCGATACCGGGGAGAGTGTTATCGTCGACACCCCCGCCGAGCCGGAGAAGATCCTGGCCGAGGCCGAGGGCACCAAGGTCGTCGGCATCCTGATGACCCACTGCCACATGGACCATATCCTGGGCCACAAGGTGGTCAAGGAAGCCACCGGCGCCCCGGTTTGGGTCCATCCCTCCGAGGCCGACGTCCTGCCGCTCGCACCGGAACACGAGTTCCAGCACGAGGGGCAGGTGACGTTCGGCTCGATCACCCTGCGGACCATTCACGTGCCCGGCCACACCACCGGCGGGACCTCGCTGCTTTGGCGCGACCATCTGTTCTCTGGAGACGTCCTGTTTCCCAACGGGCCGGGCCGCACCACGTCGCCGGAGAATTTTCAGCAGCTAGTCGAAATGCTAGGCCAGCGTATCTTCACCCTGCCCGAAGACGTCAAGGTCCATCCGGGCCACGGCGAGGATACCGTCATGGGCCGGGAGAAGGACCAGTTCGCCGACTTTTCGAAGCGCTCCCACAAGTCCGATCTTTGCGGCAACGTGCTGTGGCGGGACGCATGAGCCGGCGATCGAATCGCGGCGCCGGGCTCATGAATCGCATGTACGAGAAGAGCACGCTGACCAACGGTCTTCGGGTGCTTACCGTGCCGATGCCCCAGGTCCGGTCGGTGAGCATCGCCTTCTACCTCGGCGCCGGCTCCCGATACGAGGTCGAAGAGCAGGCCGGCCTGTCCCACTTCGTCGAGCACATGCTCTTCAAGGGAACGCGCCGCCGGCCCAAGGCCCAACAGATCTCCGAGACCATCGACGGCATCGGCGGCTTCATGAACGCCGGGACCGACCGGGAGATCACGTCCTACTGGGCCAAGGTGGCCCGGCCACATCTCCCCATCGCGTTGGACCTCCTGTCCGACATGCTTCTGGAATCGCTGTTCGAACCCGATGAGATGGAGCGGGAGCGGAAGGTGATCCTGGAAGAGATCAGCTCGATCAACGACTCGCCGGCTCAGCGCGTCGACCTCTTGATCGACGAGGTGCTATGGCCCGGCCAGCCTCTGGGTCGCGACGTTGGAGGGACCAAGGAATCGGTCGGCGCCATTACGCGGTCCGACCTGCTGGAGTACATGGCCAGCCAGTACGCCCCGAACAATGCCGTCGTCGCCGTGGCGGGCGACCTGGTCCACGACGAGGTGGTGGCCGCGGTCCAGGGCCACCTCGACGGGTGGGCGCGTTCGAAACCCCTGTCGTGGTTCCCGTCGGTCAACGGCCAGACGGCGCCCCAGACCCGCCTGAAGTGGCAGAAGACCGAGCAGGCCCACCTCTGTATCGCCTTTCGCGGCCTTTCCGCCCACCACCCGGACCGGTACGCCCTCGATCTGCTCAACGTGATCCTGGGCGAAGGGATGAGCAGCCGCCTGTTCCTGGAGATTCGAGAGCGGCGGGGCCTGGCCTACGACGTCCATAGCTACGTGAGCCACTTCCAGGACGACGGCGCCGTGACCGTCTACGCCGGTGTCGATCCCAAGAACATCGACTCGGCGGTCGAGGGCATCCTGGGGGAGCTGTACCGGCTCAAGGAGCCTATCCCCGAAGGCGAGCTCCACAAGGCCAAAGAGATGACCAAGGGCCGGCTGATGCTCAGGACCGAGGACACCCGGAGCATGGCCGGGTGGGTCGGCGGCCAGGAGCTGCTGATGGGCGAGATCAAGAGCGTGGACGAGATCGTGGAGATCGTGGACGCTCTGTCGGCGGAGACGCTGCACCGGGTGGCCAACGATCTCCTGCTCTCGGAGCAGATGAGCCTGGCGATCGTGGGCCCCTACCGCAGCGAGGGCCGGTTCCAGCGGCTCCTCGCGGCGTGAAGCGAGGCGTCAAGACCGGCGAAACGGGCGGTGTTCGCCCCACGCCGATCTGAAGGCCGCCGCTGGAAACCCTCCAGCGTTGAGGCTTCCATGCGACGCCGCGGCGGTCGCCTGGTTCCGAAAATCCGCCCCTACGCCGGCTTGAACTTGGGTATCGTGATCTCGTCGGTGGCGTCCTCGAAGACCACCTCCACCGCCGCGCCGACCTTCACCTGGTACGGGTCGTCCGCCCCGACGACGTTGGTGAACATCTGCACGCCCTCGTCGAGGGTGACGTAGGCGATGATGTAGGGCAGCTCGTCGCGAAAGCCCGGCGACCGGTTCTGGTGCACGATGGACATGCTGTAGACGGTCCCCTTGCCGCTGGCCTTCTGATAGCCCACGTTGTCCGAGAGGCAGTGAGGGCAGACCCCCTGAGGCGGGAAGAACAGCTCGCTGCAGTCGTTGCACTTGGGGATGCGCAGCTCGTGGGCCTTGCAGCCCTCCCAATAGGTCTTGGTCTCGTCGCTGATCGTCGGTAGTGGCTTGACGTAGTCGGCCATCTCAGTCCCTCCCCAAAACGAGCGTCTCGCCGCTGTGTCGCGAGCCCAGCATGCCGCCGGTCCCGTGACACAACGAAATCTTGCAATCCTTGACCTGCCGCTGGGTGCCTTCATAGTCGCCCCGGAGCTGCTTGACGGCTTCGATGATGAGGAAGATGCCGCGCATGCCCGGGTGGTTGGATGACAGCCCGCCGCCGTCGGTGTTCATCGGCAGCTCGCCGTCGATAGCCAGGCGGTTGCCCTCGACGAACGATCCTCCTTCGCCCGTCTTGCAGAACCCCAGGCTCTCCAGCGTCGTCAGCACCGTGATCGTAAAGGAGTCGTACACCATCAGGTGATCGATGTCTTTGTGGGTCACGCCCGCCATCCCCATGGCCGAGGGCCCCGACTGGGCCGCGGCGATGGTCGTCCAGTCCCGCTTGCCCCGGCCCAGGTGCCGGTATCCCTCGCCGGCGCCCAGGACCCACACCGGTCTCGTCTTGCAATCGCGGGCCCGTTCGGGGCTGGTGACCACGATGGCGCCGCCGCCGTCGGAGATGACGCAGCATTCGAGCATCTTGAGGGGCCAGGCGATCATCCGCGAGGCGAGCACGTCGTCGACGGCGATGGGGTCGCGATACATCGCGTCGGGATTCATCGAGGCGTGGCGGCGAGTGACGACGGAGATGTTCGCCAGCTGCTCTTTGGTGGTGCCGTATTCGTGCATGTGACGGGAGGCCACGGTGGCGTACATGCCCGCAAGGATCCCGCCGTAGGGGGCCTCGAAGCTATCGGGCCAGGGGTTGATGACCGGGCGGGCGGCCCCGCCGGTGCCGATGGCGCGAGCGGCCGACCGGGCGTTGCTGCCGTAGGTGATGAGGACGACCTGCGCTTGGCCGGCGGCGATAGCGGCCGTCGCCCGGGCCACGTGGAGCAGGAACGACGAGCCGCCGACCTGCGTCGAGTCGAAGACGTCGGGCTGGACGCCCAGGTACTCGGCGACGTTCATCGCGTCCATGCCGATCCCCGAAGGCGTCATAAAGCCGTCGACGTCCTTGTTGGTCAGACCTGCCTCCGCCAGCGCGTGCCGGGCGCACTCGGCCTGGATCTCGTGGGTTGATTTGCCGGGAATGAGGCGGCCTGGGTGCTCGTAGGCCCCCACGATCGCCGCCTTTTTCGTCAGTCCGCCCATGCAGTCAGCGCTCCTCTCGGTCTAACAATGCGCCCATTCATCGCCTCTCCCGCTGCCATGGGAAAGCACGGTCTACTCTCGCCGGTGACGGGGAGAGGCAGGAAACGGGCCGGGCTCGAACTCAGTCCAGCACGGGGATCGAGCCCCATGTGACCTCATCGGGTTTCTTCGCCAGCTTCTTTTCGCCGGCCAGCTCCCGAATCTTGAGGAGCGTCATGTTGACTTCGGGGGTCAGCATCACCCACTCGGGCTCCGGTGGGAACCAATAGGGTGAGTTGATGCGGACGACCTTTTTCTCCTTGGCGTTCAGGTAGATCCCGAACTTCTTGATGTGCTCTTGGACCATCGTTTGCCTCCTGTAGCGTCAGCCGCCTTACTCGACGGTGACCGTCTTCGCAAGGTTACGGGGCTGGTCGACATCGCAGCCCCGGCGCACGGCGATATGATAGGCCAAGAGCTGCAACGGCGCCACCGCGAGGATCGGCGACAGCAACTCCGACACCGCCGGCACGAACAGCACGTCGCGCGCCTTCTCATGGATCGCCTCGTCGCCTAGCGTGGCGACGGCGAGCACCCGGCCATCCCTTGCCCGGACCTCCTCGATGGTGCTCATCATCTTGTCGTACAGCCGGTCTTTCAGCACGATGGCGATGACCGGCATGTCCTTGTCGATCAAGGCGATGGGGCCGTGCTTCATCTCGCCGGCCTGGTACCCTTCGGCGTGGATGTAGCTGATCTCCTTCAGTTTCAACGCGCCTTCCATGGCGATGGGATAGGTGATGCCCCGGCCCAGGACAAAGAAATGGTCGTGATGGGCGTATCGCCGGGCCAACTCCTCGTAAGCCGGTCCGTTCGCCAGGACGCCGCCCAGCGACTCCGGCAGGCTCGCAAGCTCCTCGATGAGGCGCCGGCGCTCCCCGCTCTTCACCGTGCCCCGGAGCTGCCCCAGCATCAGCGCGAGAAGGAACAGACAGACCATGGAGCCGACGAGGGTCTTGGTGCTGGCGACGGCGATCTCCGGCCCGGCGTTGATCTGGATGGTGTACTCGGCGATGCGGGTCGCCTCGGCCCCCGGAACGTTGCAGACCGTGATCTGCCGGGCCTTCCGCCGTTTGGCCTCGGCCATGGCGACCAGCGTGTCCACCGTCTCGCCCGACTGGGCCACCGAGACGACCAGCGTCGATGCGTTGAGGACCGGGTCCCGGTAGCGGAACTCGGCCGCGTTCTCGGCCTCGACGGGTAGGCGGGCCAGCCGCTCGATCATCGTACGGCCTACCTGGGCGGAGTGATAGCTGGACCCCATCCCGATGATCACGACCCGGTCCAGCTCCGTCGCCTCTGCCGCGGAGAGCGGGAAATCGGGCAACGTCACCTCCATCGCCTGGAAATCGACCCGGTCGCGCAAGGCGCTCACCAGCGTCTCCGGCTGCTCCATGATCTCCTTGAGCATGAAGTGGCGGTAGGGTCCCTTCGCCGCCGCCGCCGGGTCCTGGGTCACCGTCTGGGGCGTCTTTTCGAGGGACGTCCCGTCGAGCGTGCCGTACTTGACGCCGGTCCGGGTGATGGTGGCGACCTCCCGGTCCTCGAGGTACACGACCTGGTCGGCCTTGCCCACGATGGCCGGCAGGTCGCTGGCGAGATACATGGCGCCGGCGCCGTAGCCGACGGCCAAGCCGCCGGCGTGGCCGATCCGCATCCCCACGAGCCTATCGGGCTCGTCCTTGCTCAGCACCACGATGACCTGGGCGCCCGCCAGCTCGTTTCCCGCCTTGATCGCGGCCTCTTCGACGTCCGCTCCCCCGGCCAGGAACTCCTCGATGAGATGGGCGACAACCTCGGTGTCGGTCTGCGATTGGAAGCGATGCCCCGCGCCTTCCAACCGCTGCTTCAGCTCCCGGTAGTTCTCGACGATGCCGTTATGGACCACGGCCACCGAGCCGGTGCAGTCGGTGTGGGGATGAGCGTTTTCGACGGTGGGGCGGCCATGAGTTGCCCAGCGGGTGTGGCCCATCCCGACCGTCCCGGCGAGCGGCTCATCGATGGCGGCGACGAGGTCGGCCAGCTTGCCGGCGTTCTTGCGAATGACGACACCGATTGGCGGCTCGAACACGGCCACGCCCGCGCTGTCGTAGCCCCGATATTCCAGGCGCTTCAGCCCCTCCAGAATCGTGGGAAGGACGGGTGTGCTGCCGCAGCAGCCGATGATGCCACACACGGGCGCTCGGGTTCTCCTTCGTTTAGTCGGTGCGACGGTTCCTTCGCGAATGGCGGGCGGGAGCGGCACGCCGGCGCGTTGAGGAGCCGTCGCTCAGGTTGCACTCGGGGCGCGCGGCTTGGTTGCGTAGTGGCCGCGATATTCCGGCGGCAGCAGGGCGGCTATTCGATCCATGATCATGTCGCCCATGGAGTTGAGCTGCGCCTTTTGGACAGGCCCCTCCAGAAGGGGGAGGGTGAAAGACTGCCCTATCCTAACAGTTAGGCGGGGGCGTGTAAAGCCGGGTTTGAAGCGCGTGACCCGCTGCGATCCGGTGATGGCGACAGGCAGAATCGGCGCGCCCGTCTGCAACGCCAGCTGGGCCGTCCCCGGGCTGGCCCGGGCCAACTGTCCCTTCGACCGCGTGCCTTCTGGGAACATGTGCACGGTGCCATCGTGGCGCAACACGTTGGCTAGCGTCTCCAGGGTCTGGCGCTGCCCTCGACCCCGCACGATTCGCACGGAGCCGTAGGAGTGGACCAGCCACCGCGTGAACCAGTGCCGATACAGCTCGGACTTGGCCATGAACGTGATCCGGCGGGGCACCGCGGTGGTCACCAACGACGGATCGATCATGCTCATGTGGTTGGAGACAACGATCAACGGTCCCATGGGCGGGACGAACTCTTTGCCCTCCACCCGCCATCGGGAGAAGACGACGAAGAGAAAGCGAGCCAGCGCGGTCATGAACCACCAGAAAACGTCGGTGTAGACTGCGTTTACCCGGCGTCTAAGAGCTTGCATATCGTGTCAATCACCTGCTCGACCGTTCGTTGGCCGGTGTCGACGCGGCGGGCATCAGCCGCCGGCACGAGGGGCGAGATTTCCCGTTGGCTATCGATGCGGTCCCGGCGTTGAAGGTCCGCCAGCACGCGATCGAACGAGCTGCTCCCGCTCCGTTCCCGGTGCCGCCGTCGAGCCCGTACTTCGGCCGAAGCCTCCAGGAAAACTTTCAGGTCGGCTTTGGGAAGAACAACGGTGCCGATGTCACGGCCCACCATCACCACGCCGCCCTGTTCGGCCATCCGGCGTTGCAGCGCCACCAACGCCGTGCGGACTCCGGCCACGGCGGAGACTCGGGAGACCGCCCGGTCTATCTTATGTTCGTGGACCAGGGTCGAGAAGTCCCGCCCATCGACGAACGGCTTTGGCGGCGTCTCCGGGGACGCCTGCTCTCCGAAGGTGATGGAGATGCCTTGGACGAGGCGCGTCAGCTCGGGACCGTCGTCCAACCCGACGTCCTGCTCCAGCGCCAGGACCGTCACCGCCCGGTACATCACGCCGGTATCGATGAACCGGTAATCCAAACGGCGCGCCAGCCCGAGACCCACCGTCGTCTTCCCCGAGGCCCCTGGGCCGTCGATGGCGATGACTGGGGGCTTGGCGGGGGCATCGTTGGCGGGCGTCATGGCTGCAAGCGATTATATCCTCGGGGGTGGAGGCGGGCAATCGGGAGCGGGATGGAAACTCCCGGCGCCGGGACCGTCGATGGCGGTTTGACATCAAGAAACGCCGGGGCTAGGCTGGCGCCACGCGAGACGGTGCGTCGTCTCCATCAACCTGAGGAACCGCGAGGTGGACCATGGCCGGAAAGCTCGAAGGGAAAGTTGCTCTCATCACCGGGGCCGGCGGCGGCATCGGCCGGGCCGGCGCCGTGGCCTTCGTGCGAGAGGGGGCCGCCGTGGTCGTCGCCGAGATCGACGCCGAGCGTGGCGAGGAGACGGCCCAGCTGGCGCGGGAGACCGGAGGGCGGGCCACGTTCGTCCAGACCGATGTCACCCAGCCGGAAGCGGTGGAGGCCGCGGTCGCGGCGGCGCTGCGAGAGTACGGCCGCCTGGACGTTATGTACAATAACGCGGGCTTCTCGATGAACGAAGAGCAGGGCGTCGTCGATACGCCCATCGAGGTCTGGAACCAGACCTACGCGGTGAACCTGTTCGGGTCCTACCTCTTCTGCAAGTACGCCATCCCGGAGCTGGCCAAGGCCGGCGGCGGGTCGATCATCAGCACGGCTTCCGTGGCGGGCCTGGCCGGGGCGTGGAAGAAACATGCCTACGCCACGGCCAAGGCGGGCATCATCGGCCTGACCCGCACCATCGCGCTGGAGTACGCCGCTCAGGGCATCCGCGCCAACGCCATCTGCCCCGGCGTTACCATGTCGCCGCGGCTGCGCCAGCGCTTGACCGATAACCCCGCGCTGGCCGAAGGCTACCGCAAGCGCCAGCCCTTGGGCCTCTGCGAACCCGAGGACATCGCCGCCACGGCTCTGTTCCTGGCCAGCGACGACTCCCGCATGATCACCGGCCAGTACATCGTGGTCGACGGTGGCCATCTGCTCGACACCGGCCGGGCGCTGTAGTCGGGGCGATGGGCAGCAGCTTGATCACGCCGATCGATGCGCCGGCCACCCGGCTGGGCCAAGCCGCGCGCCCTTGACTTTTGGCCTCCCAACGGTAAACTGAGCCCTGGTTTCGCCCTGTTCGGTGCCGTTGCCGGAGCCCGGTCGTCGAAGGAGGGGAAAGATGAAATTTCACTGGTTCCACCTGATGCCGTACCAGGAGCTGCCGAAGGACTTCTCCGAGAAGTACCACAGCGTGTGGGTCGACGTTCCCAGCCATCTGTTCGACCCCGTGGCGGGCCACCGGTTCTACAACGAGTACCTCGACGAGCTGGAGTTCGCGGCGGAGAGCGGTTTCGACGGCATCTGCGTCAACGAGCACCACCAGAACGCCTACGGGATGATGCCTTCGCCCAACATCATGGCCGCGTCCCTGGCCCGCACGACGTCCAAGGCCGCCATCGTCGTCTTGGGCAACAGCATCGCCCTGTACAATCCGCCGATCCGCGTGGCCGAGGAGTTCGGCATGCTGGACGTGATCAGCGGCGGGAGGCTGGTGGCTGGCTTTCCCGTGGGCAGCTCGATGGACGTCAACTACTGCTACGGCGCGACGCCCGCGACGCTCCGGGAGAAATACCGGGAAGCTCACGATCTCATTATTCGAGCGTGGACTGAACCCGAACCCTTCGCCTTCAACGGGAAATACACGCAGCTTCGGTACGTCAACCTGTGGCCGCGTCCGATCCAGAAGCCCCATCCGCCGATCTGGGTGCCGGGCGGCGGCAGCATCGAGACGTGGTCGTGGGTCGGCGAGCGGGACTATCAGTACTCCTACCTCAGCTACTCGGGCTACAAGCGCGGCGAGGACGTGATGAAGGGCTACTGGGACGCCATCGATCACCTGGGCGTGGACAATAACCCCTACCGCGGCGGTTTCCTCCAGCTCGTGGCCGTCGCCGATACCGACGCCCAGGCCGAGAAGCTCTACAGCCCCCACATCGATTACTTCTACGACAAGTGTTTGCACATCGCGCCGGGATTCGCCGACGCGCCCGGCTACCGCACGGTGGCCACGATCAAGGCCGGGCTCCAGTCCCAGTTCGGCAGCCAGGCCCGGAGCCTTCGAGCGGGCCTGAAGTGGAAGGACTACATCGACGGCGGGTTCGTGGTCGCCGGCAGCCCGGCCACGGTCCGGGAGCAGCTCAAAGACGTGATCGAGCGGCTGCACGTGGGCCACTTGATGCTGTTGTTGCACTTCGGCGACCTGCCTCGGGACAAGACGCTCCACAACACCGATCTCTTCGCGCGGGAGGTCATGCCGCACCTCAAGGGCATGTGGTCCGAATGGGACGACAAGTGGTTTCCGCAGTCGCTTGGGGAGCAAGAGGTCCAGCAGCCGGCCGCCGCCGGCACGTCGCGATAGAACGGCTTCCGCGAAACGGGCAAAGAACCCAGGATTCGAGGACGACGCATCATGGCTCAGGCGAAGACGATCTCCCTCCGGAGAGGCGCGTTCAAAATCAAGACCTGGAGCGCCGGCAGCGGCCGGCCCCTGCTCTACCTCCACGGCATCGACGGCCTCAACGGTTGGCCCTCCTGGCTCGATGGCTTCACCGGCGCCTGGCGAGTGGTCGCTCCCCAGCAGCCGGGCTTCGGCAGCTCGACGGGCCTGGACCATCTGGAGAGCTTCCTCGACCTGTCGCTGTTCTACCTGGACCTCATCGAGGCGCTGGGCATGGAGCGGCCGGCGATCATCGGCCATGGCCTGGGCGGGAACATCGCCGCCGAGCTTGCGGCTATCAACCCCCATGCGGTCGATAAACTGGTGCTGGTAGCCCCCACCGGCCTCTGGAACGACGAGGACCCCGGCGTCGATGTCTTCGCCATCACCGAGCCGGAGATGACGAAGATTGCCTGGCACGACCCCGAGGGCGCGGTGAAGAGAGGGCTGGTCAAGATACCGAAGACGGACAACCAGAAACGAGCCGCCATCCTCGATCGGGCCAAGGCGCTGTCCACTGCGGGCAAGTTCCTCTGGCCCATTCCAGACAAGGGGCTCGACCGGCGCGCCTACCGCATCACCGCTCCCACGCTTCTCGTGTGGGGCGCCTCCGACAAGATCGTGCCGCCGTCCTACGCTCCGCTGTTCCGCAAGCTCATCGCCGGCTCGAAGGTAGTCAGGATCCCCAGGGCGGGCCACTCGCCGATGCTGGAGCAGCCGGGCCGCTTCGTGGCCGCCGTCAAGGAGTTCCTCACGTAGACTCCACACTCTGCGATCGAGCTGCAAACGCTCTTGCATCGGGGCCGAAATCGCCCTTGACGAGGATGTCGAAGGTATGTTATACAGCATCGGTCGGCGCGGCGGCGGTGGCTTGCGCAACCGTTGGCGCCGAGGACGCCTTCCGGCCCTAGCGCCATTGGGGTACAATGGAGCAGCCGAAGGTTCCGTCGAGGAAGGGGTGTGTTTCATGAGGTTTCCCTTTCGGATCTCTGCGTTAAGGGTGCCTACGTTCCTAGGCTACGGTTTTACCAGCAACGGAAGGCCGGCCGCAGCGAGGGCTGAGTTCGGAAAGCTGGTCAATCAAACAAAGGATTCCGTCCTGATTGTCTCCGGAGACTTACACGTTGATTTCTACGGCCATGAGAACGTGGCCGGACCGATAAAAGCCGCGGTCGATCGTGGAGTCACGGTGAAGATCGCCTATGGGCCTTCCTCGAAACACCTGGATTCTCCTGAACTCAAATATCTTAAGTCGGAGAAGATCGAGTGCTACCGCCTGAACAGCCCCGCGAAACGACACCTCATGGTCTTTGACGGAAAGCATGCTCGAATCGAGCAACACCATCCGCCGAATCCTGACCGTTTCTCGGCAATCATTCTTCACGACGCTCCGGAGGTTGCAAAAGCAGCGGAGGCAACATTCGCCAGACTCACCAAAGGTTTGGAGCCATCTTCATAAATGCCTGCGGATACTGTCCAGATTGGTTGGCTGATCGCAGCGATGCTGTTTACCATCCCCCAACTAATGATAGGTATCCTTGTCACTCTACTCACCCGTGATGGCGACGAGTATCTGGGCCTGCTCGAAAGAATCGGACGTCACGTGGATCTCGCCCGTTACCTCGGGGCAATGGCCTTAATACTGGCCGTGGTTCTGACGTGGAGATATGCCGTGCAGTACGGGAAATCCGGCGATTGGTATTTGCTGGCGTCCGCCAGCACTATCCTGGTAATCGGCATCTACATCTCCCTGATGTCCCTGATAAGGACCATTTTGACAGTACGAGTCAGGATAATCGTAGAGGAATGAGTACGCTCGTTGACCTAACAGGACAAGCGCTGTTCCGCAAGCTCATCGCCGGCTCGAAGGTAGTCAGGATCCCCAGGGCGGGCCACTCGCCGATGCTGGAGCAGCCGGGCCGCTTCGTGGCCGCCGTCAAGTCGTTCTTGGGGTAGAGGCGTTCTCCGCGTCGTAGGCGCCCGGGTCAGCCATGGCATGATTCCCCGTTTGACGCTTCTGGGTCAACTGTGTTAGCGTTAGGGGTTGTACGGAAACGCGTTGACGGGGAGTAGTAGAGGCAACCGAGTCCCAAGAGAGCCGGGGGTGGTGCGACCCGGCGGCAAGGCCCTCGAACTCGCCCCTGAGCGACCGGGCTGAAACCTCGCGAAGCAGATGCGTAAGCCCGGGCGGGTACGCCCGTTATAGCGGAATGAGGGTCCCGATAGCCAACGGGCGAATCGGGGAAAAAGGGTGGTACCGCGGGATCTGCATCCCGTCCCTTTGCGGGACGGGTTTTCTTAGTTTTGGGGGTACGTGGCTCGGGTGCGGATCCTGGACGGGGCGACCTGGAAAGAGGAGAGCGATGAAACGGACCGGCGCGCAGATCGTGTGTGAGTCCCTGATCAAGGAAGGCGTCGATGTCGTCTTCGGACTTGTGGGCGGCGCTATCCTGCCGCTGTACCAGACGCTGCCCGAGTACCCTCAGCTCAAGCACATCATGGTACGCCACGAGCAGTGCGCCGCCCATGCCGCCGACGGCTACGCTCGCGTGACCGGCAAGGTCGGCGTCTGCTTCGCCACCTCCGGCCCCGGCGCGACCAACCTGGTTACCGGCCTCGCCACCGCCCTCATGGACTCCGTCGCGATGGTGGCGATCACCGGTCAGGTCCCGCGTGCAGCCATCGGCAAGGACGCGTTCCAGGAGACCGACGTCACCGGCGTGACTCTTCCCGTCACCAAGCACAACTATCTGGTGATGGACCCCAAGGACTTGGCCGCGACCATCAAAGAGGCCTTTCATCTGGCGCGTACCGGGCGCCCTGGACCGGTGCTGGTGGACATCCCCAAAGACGTCCAGCAGGAGGAGGTCGACTATCGCTACCCCGATTCCGTCGACCTGCCCGGGTACAAGCCGCACCTGACGGGTCACCCGACGCAGATCAAACGGGCGGCGAAGCTGATCGCCGAGGCCGAACGGCCGATCATCCTGGCCGGCCACGGCGTCATCATCTCCAAGGCCTACGCCGAGCTCAAAGAGCTGGCCGAGAAGGCCCAGATCCCGGTCATCACTACCCTGCTCGGGATCAGCGGCTTCCCCGAGAATCACGTTCTCTCCGTCGGCATGCCCGGCATGCACGGCATGGCCTACGCCAACATCGCCATCGACCGCTCCGACCTGCTCATCGCCATCGGCATGCGGTTCGACGACCGGGTCGTCGGCCGCGTCTCCGATTTCGCTCCCCGGGCGAAGATCATCCACATCGATATCGATCCCGCCGAGATCGGCAAGAACGTGAAGACCACCGTGCCTCTGGTCGGCGACGCGAAACGGGTGCTGGCCGCCCTCAACCGGCAGGTCGAGCACCAGGAACGAGGGGAGTGGATCAAGCAGATCGACGTGCTCAAGCGCGAGCATCCGTCCCACGAGATCCCGATCAGCGACAAGGTGCTGCCCCAGTACGTGGTGAACCAGATCTGGGAGGCGACGGGCGGAAACGCGATCATCGTGACCGGCGTCGGCCAGCACCAGATGTGGGCCGCCCAGCACTACTACTACACCAAGCCGGCCTCCTTCGTCACCTCCGGCGGCTTGGGAACGATGGGATTCGAGGTGCCCGCGGCCATGGGCGCGAAGGTTGGCAAGCCCAGGGACGAGGTCTGGGCCATCTGCGGCGACGGCGGCTTCCAGATGACGCTTCAGGAGCTGGCGACCATCGTGGAGAACAAGATCGACGTCAAGCTGGCCATCTTCAACAACAGCTTCCACGGCATGGTACGCCAGTGGCAGGAGATCTTTTACAAGAAGAGCTACGTCGCCACCAAGCTCTTCAACCCAGACTTCGTCAAGCTGGCCGACGCCTACGGCATGACCGGACTCCGGGTGACCAACAAGGAAGAAGTGCGCCCCATCATCGACCAGGCTCGAGCCGTGAAAGGCCCGGTCCTCATCGATTTCGTCGTCGAGTCCGAGGAGAACGTCTATCCCATGATCCCGGCCGGGACCTCGGTGAACGAGATGCTGGAGGCGCCATTGCCGGGCCTTCACCTGGTCGACTCCAAGGACTCGTCGACATGAGCGGGAATAACGTCCATAGCCACACCATCACGGCGCTGGTGCAGGACCGGCCCGGTGTCCTCACGCGCATCGCTAGCATGTTCCGCCGGCGGGGGTTCAACATCGCCAGCCTGGCCGTGGGAAAGAGTGAGCAGGCCCAGCTTTCGCGCATGACCTTCGTCGTCGACTCCGACTCCGACGATATCGTGGAGCAAGTCACCAAACAGCTCCACAAGATCATCGAGGTGGTGAAGGTCTCCGACCTGAGCAAAGAGGATATCGTCGCTCGGGAGCTGGCCCTGGTGAAGGTCAGGGCCCAGACGGCCTCCGCGCGGAGCGAGATCATTCAGGTCGTGGAGCTGTTCCGGGCCAAGATCGTCGACGTCGCCGCCGATTCCGTCGCTATCGAGGTCACCGGCGATGAGGACAAGATCGAGTCGATTCTGACGCTCCTGCGCGGGTTCGGGATCGTTGAAGTGATGCGCACGGGCCGCGTGGCGATGGTCCGTGGCAAGAAGGCGCCCCTCAAGACTGGCGAAGCCAAGAGCAGGGCCTCCACCCGCGGTGGGTGAGCCAGGTTAGGAAGCACAAGGAGCACGCAATGGCCAAGATCTACTACGATGACGACGCCGATCTGGGCAGGCTCGAAGGGAAGAAGATCGCCGTCGTCGGCTACGGCAGCCAGGGGCACGCCCATGCCCTCAACCTGCGGGACTCCGGGTGCGACGTCGTCGTGGGCCTGTACGACGGCAGCAAGAGCTGGGCCAAGGCCGAGGCCGACGGCCTGACGGTCGACACCGTCGTCAATGCCGCCGAGGCCGCCGACATTACCATGATCCTGCTGCCGGACACCATCCAGTCCGATGTCTACGAAGCGGAGATCAAGGCGAACCTCAAGCCGGGCAAAACCCTGATGTTCGCCCACGGCTTCAACATCCACTTCAAGCAGATCGTGCCTCCGGATTTCGTGGACGTGAGCATGATCGCGCCCAAGGCCCCCGGCCACCGCATGCGCGAGGTGCACGTCGAAGGCTCCGGCGTCCCGGCGCTGCTGGCGGTGCACCAGGACGCCTCGGGCCATGCCAAGGAAAACGCGTTGGCCTACGGCAAGGGCGTCGGTTGCACGCGAGCCGGCGTGCTCGAGACCACCTTCCTCGAAGAGACGGAGACCGACCTCTTCGGCGAACAGACCGTCCTGTGCGGGGGCGTCTCGTCGTTGGTCAAGATGGCCTTCGAGACCATGGTGGAGGCGGGCTACCAGCCCGAGCTGGCCTACTTCGAGACGCTCCACGAGCTGAAGCTCATCGTCGACCTCATGTACCAGGGCGGCCTGAACTACATGCGTTACTCGGTGAGCGACACGGCGGAGTACGGCGACTACTCGCGCGGGCCGCGAATCATCGACGACCGCGTGCGCGAATCGATGCGGAAGGTGCTGGGCGAGATCCAGGACGGCTCGTTCGCCCGCGAGTGGATCGCCGAGTGGCGCGAGGGCGCGACCAACTTCAACGCCATGCGGAAAAAGGACCACGACCACCAGGTCGAGCGCGTGGGCGAGGAGCTGCGCTCGATGATGAAGTGGCTGGACAAGCCGAAGGTGCGATAACTCACCCTCGACCCCTCTTCATCCCGATGCCATCGGGACGGAGAAGGGAGGCCCGCCGAATGCGAGACGCGGAGAGGCCGTTCGCTCCAAGACGGTGAGAACGTAGCCAGGAGCGAGGCAGACGAGGCGAAGGAGGTTCGCCATGACGGACGAAAGCACGGTACTGATCTTCGATACCACCCTGCGTGACGGCGAGCAGGCCGCCGGCGCGACCATGACCGTCGAGCAGAAAGTGGAGATCGCCCATCAGCTTGACCGCCTGGGCGTGGACATCATCGAGGCCGGGTTTCCCATCAGCTCGCCCGGCGAGCTGGCCTCGGTGCAGCGCATCGCCACCGAAGTGACGCGCCCCATCATCTGCGCCCTGTGCCATGCCAACAACGCGGCGGTGGACGCGGCTCGCGACTCCCTCAAGGACGCCGCGCGGCCCCGCATCCACGTCTTCCTCTCCACCTCGGAGATCCATCTCCTTCACCAGCTCCGCAAGGACCGCGAAGAGGTGCTGAACCTGGCCTGCGAGAACGTCGCCAGGGCCCGAGGCTATTGCGAGGACGTGGAGTTCTCCCCGATGGACGCGACCCGCAGCGATCCCGACTACGTGCATCGGCTGCTGGAGGCGACCATCGACGCCGGCGCTTCGACGGTGAACATCCCCGACACCGTGGGCTACACCACGCCCGAGGAGTTCTACCAGCTCATTCGGGGCATCGTGGAGAACGTCCGCAACATTCACAAGGCCCGCATCTCGGTCCATTGCCACAACGACCTGGGCATGGCCGTGGCCAACAGCCTGGCCGCCGTCCGGGCGGGAGCGCGGCAGATCGAGTGTACGATCAACGGGATCGGCGAGCGAGCGGGCAACGCCTCCTTGGAAGAGATCGTGATGGCGCTGAGGACCCGTGTCGACACCTACGAGCTGACCACCAACGTCGACTCCACCCAGCTCATCCGGGCCAGCCGCCTGGTCAGCGAGCACACCGGTTTCGCCGTCCAGCCCAACAAGGCCATCGTCGGCAAGAATGCGTTCCGCCACGCCTCGGGGATCCACCAGGACGGCATCTTGAAGGAACGGACGACCTACGAGATCATGGACCCGGCCAGCGTCGGCCTGGCAGGCACCTCTCTCGTGCTGGGCAAGCTCAGCGGCCGCCACGCCTTTCGCAAGCGGCTCGAAGAGCTGGGCTACCAACTGACAGACGACGAGCTGGCCCGTGCCTTCGAGAGCTTCAAGGAAGTCGCCGAAAAGAAGAAGGAGCTGAGCGACCTGGACCTCGAGGCCCTGGTGGCCGACGAACGCCGCGTGATCTCCGAGGCGTTCAGTCTGGACCACATGCAGGTCACGTGTGGGAATCACGAGACCCCCACGGCGACGGTCCGCCTCCTCGATGCGGATGGAAATCCGCGCCAGGAATCGGCTACCGGCGCCGGGCCGGTGGACGCCGTCTTCAAGGCCATCGACCGAATCGTGGGCGTGCCCGCCTGCCTGGAGGAGTTCGCCGTCCAGTCCATCACCGAAGGGATCGACGCCATCGGCGAGGTGATGGTGCGGGTAGAGAGCGACGGGATGACCTACGTGGGCCGCGGCGCCGCCACCGATATCATCGTCGCCAGCGGCAAGGCCTACGTGAACGCCCTGAACCGGCTCATCGCCAACCGCGATCTGCCCCAGGCATCCCCGGCCGAGAAGGTCGGGCCGTAGCGCTACCCGTGCCCTCGATGGACGATGGGAGCGGGACGCTTGGCAATCCGTTCCTGCTTATCGAGCTATCGCTAGAGGAGTGACGCCATGCCTCCAAAAACCATGTTCGACAAGATATGGGAGACCCATCTGGTCCACCAGGAACCGGGCCAGTCGGCGCTTCTCTACGTCGACCTGCACCTGGTCCACGAGGTGACCTCTCCCCAGGCGTTCGAGGGCCTGCGCGTCGCCGGGCGCAAGGTCCGCCGTCCCGACCTCACCGTGGCCACCGTCGACCACAACGTCCCGACGACCGACCGGACGCTGCCGATCGAGGACCCGATCTCGAAGAAGCAGGTGGAGACGATGGCCGCCAACGCCGAGGAGTTCGGCATCATCTACTACGGACGCGAGAGCTCGGGTCAGGGGATCGTCCACATCATCGGGCCGGAGCAGGGGCATACCCAGCCGGGAATGGTCATCGTCTGCGGCGATAGCCATACCGCCACCCACGGCGCGTTCGGCGCCCTGGCGTTCGGCATCGGCACCTCTCAAGTAGAGCACGTCTTGACGACCCAATGCCTGGTCCAGGCCAAGACCAAGACCATGGAGATTCGGGTCGACGGCGAGCTTGGGCCAGGCGTGACGGCCAAGGACCTGATCCTTGGGATCATCGGAGAGATCGGCGTCGACGGCGCAACCGGCCACGTGGTGGAGTACACCGGCCAGGCGTTCCGGTCGCTCTCCATGGAAGGCCGCATGACGGTCTGCAACATGTCCATCGAGGCGGGCGCCAGGGTAGGCATGATCGCGCCGGACGAGACGACGTTCGAGTACATGCGCGGCCGGCCTCGCGTCCCATCCGGGGCCGAGTTCGACGAGGCGGTCGAGCGGTGGCGGGGGTTGGCCAGCGACCCCGAGGCGCGCTACGACAAGGTCGTCGAGTTCGAGGCGTCCGCGTTCACGCCCTACGTGACCTGGGGCACCAACCCCGGCATGGTCGTGCCCGTCACCGGCGAGGTGCCGGACCCCGACTCGTTCGCCGAGGCCACCGATCGCGAAGCCGCCAAACGCGCGTTGGAGTACATGGACTTGAAGCCCGGCACGCCGATGCGGGAGATCGCCATCGACCGTGTCTTCATCGGCTCGTGCACCAACTCGCGCATCGAAGACCTGCGAGCCGCTGCCGACGTGGTCCGGGGCCGCAAGGCGGCGGACAGCGTCCACGCCATGGTGGTGCCGGGCTCGTGGGCCATCAAGCGTCAAGCGGAGCAGGAGGGCCTCGATCGGGTCTTTACCGACGCCAACTTCGAGTGGCGCGAGGCCGGGTGCTCCATGTGCCTGGCGATGAACCCGGACGTGTTGCAGCCCGGCGAGCGGTGCGCTTCAACCTCGAACCGCAACTTCGAGGGCCGCCAGGGCAAGGGCGGACGCACGCATCTGGTCAGCCCCCAGATGGCCGCCGCCGCCGCCATCGCCGGCCGGTTCGTGGACATCCGGGAGTGGTAGAATAGCGTCTTCCATACCACGACAAATGATCGAGGAGGGGGAACGTGGACTTTATCGACCAGGTTAGGGAAATAGCTGGACGCATCGCACAGCGGGTTGACCATGTCCAAACTGAAGAAGCCACAAAAACCGGGATGGTCATGCCTTTCATTAACCATGTCCTTGGGTACAACGTATTTGACCCAACTGAGGTCGTTCCCGAGTTTACCGCAGACGTAGGCAAAAAAAAGGGGGAGAAGGTCGACTACGCGATTGTCAGAGATGGCAAGCCCGTAATACTGTTTGAATGCAAGCGATATGGCGCTGACCTTGATAAAGAACAGGTTTCACAGCTCTACCGCTACTTTAACACTACTGCGGCTAGATTCGGTGTCCTGACCGATGGAGTGGTGTATCGTTTCTTTTCTGACTTGGAAAAGCCCAACATCATGGACATCAAGCCATTTCTTGAGTTCAACATGCTTGATATTGACGAGTCTCTTGTTCAGGAGCTCAAGAAGTTCACGAAATCCTACTTTGACGTTAACGCAATACTCACTACTGCTAATGAGTTGAAGTACACGCGAGAAATCAAGCGCATTTTAGGGGAGCAGCTAAGCAACCCATCAGAAGAATTCGTTCGATTTTTTGCGTCGCAGTTGTATTCGGGGAAGATGACCAAGGCTGTGCGGGAGCGATTCGTGCCAATTACGAAAAACGCATTGCACCAATTCATTAGCGATCGGATCAGCGATCGACTCAAGTCGGCGCTGGCGGGTGAGGAAACAACGTCTCTGATGCAGAAAAGCGAGGAGCCGTCGGCCTCGCCAGATGCAGGCGAGAGGGTAACCAATGAAGAGCTTATCACGGAAGAAGAACTACAGGCTTTCTATGCTGTAAAGGCTATCCTTCATGAAGTGATACCCCCAACGCGTTTGGCACTCCGTAATAGGAGTGGTTTGGGACGAAGCACTGTCCTTCTCGACGACACGAATCATAAACCTATATGTCAATTTCATTTCCATAGATCGGCCAAGCATCTGGGACTTTATGATGAACAAAAAACGGAACGACGGGTTCCGATCGACGATGTAGATGGGATTTACAGCCACGCAGAACAATTGAAAACCACAGTCGGGTACTACGAACGGGCCGCAGCGGGCGCGGATCAGTAGGTGCAACCGTTGACCACACTCACGATCGGGAACGCAGGCGCCTTGACGTCACAACGTCATAGCGTTATGATCCGGTCATGACCGCACCACAGAGGCGCGCCACCATCTACATGGACACCGAGCTTCACCGGGCCTTGCGGTTCAAGGCGGCCGAGACAGACCGGTCCATCTCCGACCTGGTCAACGAGGCCGTCCGCCTGAGCCTGGCCGAGGACTTGGAAGACCTGGCCATTGTTCGAGAGCGGGCAGGGGAGCCGGACCTGTCGTTCGAGGCGGTGGTCAACGACCTGAAACGGCGTGGAAAGCTACAACCTCCTGGTTAAGCCTTCGGTCGTCAAAGAGTTGGAACGAGTGCCCAAACGAGTCCGGGCTCGGTTGGTCGCCAAGATAGAAGCGCTGGCCGAGACCCCTCGCCCTGTCGGCTCTCAAAAGCTCGCCGGGGCCGATGCTTACCGGCTTTGGCAGAGCAACTACCGGGTGTTGTACACCATCGATGACGAGTCCAGGGTGGTCCGGGTCATGAAGATCGGCCATCGGCGCGAGGTCTATCGATAAACGCTGGAGATACAGAATAGTAGTGGGCCGCGATGGCGGCCCTTGGGCCTCAGCCAGTCGAGGGAGCGCAACATGCAACCATTCACCAAACACACCGGGATCGTCGCCGTGCTGAACCGGCCCAACGTCGATACCGATCAGATCATCTCCGCGCAATACATGAAGCGGATCGAGCGAACCGGCTACGGCGAGTTCCTGTTCCAGGCGTGGCGCCATCTGCCTGATGGGTCGCTGAACCCCGAGTTCGAGCTGAACAGGCCCGCCTACCAGGGCGCCTCGATCCTGGTGGCCGGTCGCAACTTCGGAAGCGGCTCCTCGCGGGAGCACGCCGTGTGGGCCATCCTTCAAGCCGGCTATCGAGCGGTCGTCGTCCCCAGCCTGGCCGATATCTTTCACAAGAACTGCTTCGAGAACGGTCTCGTCCCCGTCTTTCTGCCCGAAAACGTCCTCGGTGAGGTCATGGATCGAGCGCAGGCCTCCCCAGGCTATCGAATGACCGTCGACCTGGAGCAGTCCGAGATTTTCGACGAGCAGGGTTTTCGCGCACCCTTCGTGGTGCACCCTGAGCCTCAGACGCACAAGTTCCGCCGTCACTGCCTCCTCAACGGCCTGGACGAGATCGGCCTCACCCTGCACCACGAAGACAAGATCGACGCCTACGAGCGCCGCCGCTGGCCAACCCGTTTCGATTCCTGAGATTGATTACCCTGGGGACACCTCTTTTGGAGAAGAGGTTTCCCCAGGCCCCTTCCAGAAAACTTCCACCTGAACCGAATCCGGGTGGGGGTCGTCGACGACCCCCACCCGGATTCGGTTGATGCTAAAGTTCTTTGGGGAGAGTCTGGGAACACCGTTCTTCCAAGAAAGGGGTTCCCAGATTTATAAATCACAGGGAGCGACATGGAGTTCACGATCGCGGTACTGGCGGGCGACGGGATCGGGCCCGAGGTGGTGCGGCAGGGGATGCGCATCCTCGACACGGTGGGCCGGCACTTCGAGCACCGGTTCACCTTCCGCGAGGGTTTGGTCGGCGGCATCGCCATCGACACGCAAGGCACGGCCCTCGCCGACGAGACGGTGACGTTGTGCCGCGCCGCCGACGCAGTCCTCCTGGGCGCCGTCGGCGGGCCCAAGTGGGACGACCCCGCTGCCGCGACTCGTCCCGAGGACGGCCTGCTGCGGATTCGCAAGGAGCTTCGACTGTTCGCCAACCTCCGTCCCGTCAAGACCCACGCCGAGCTCCTGGACTCGACCCCCTTCAAGCCCGAGATCCTCGAAGGGTTAGACCTGCTCGTGATCCGCGAGCTGACCGGCGGTCTCTACTTCGGCAAGCCGAAGAAGCGGTGGGCCAATACCCGCGGCCGCCGCGCCGTCGACACCATGTCCTACAGCGAGCAGGAGATCGAGCGGGTGCTGCGGCTCGGCTTCGAGCTCGCCCGGGGACGGCGGTCGTCGCTCGTTTCCGTCGACAAGGCCAACGTGCTGGCGACGTCCCGGCTGTGGCGGGAGGTCGCAATCGAGGTGGGCAAGCAATACCCCGACGTGGAGCTCCGCCATATGCTGGTGGACACCTGCGCGATGGAGCTCATACGCCGTCCGGCCGCTTTCGACGTGATCGTCACCGAGAACACGTTCGGCGACATTCTGACCGACGAGGCGGCGGTGCTTGCCGGGTCCATGGGCATGCTGCCGTCGGCCAGCCTGGGGGGCCGTGCCCCGGCCCGGCGGTCGAGCGCCGGCGTTAGCCGGGCCTTTGGCCTCTACGAGCCGATCCACGGCAGCGCGCCCGACATCGCCGGCGAGGACAAGGCCAACCCTATCGCCACCATCCTGAGCATCGCCATGATGTTCCGGTTCTCGCTGGGTCTCGATGCCGAGGCGGAGGCCGTGGAGGCGGCCGTCGGCGAGGTGCTGGCATCCGGCTACCGCACCCCCGACATTGCCACCCCCGGCTCCTCGGTCGTCGGTACGCGGCAGATGGGCGAGCTGATCGCGAACCGGATCCCCGGCGCCTGAGCGCACGATGCCCAGCTCGCTTATCCCCGTCGCCGTCATCGGACTCATCCACGGGCTCGAACCCGGCCACGGCTGGCCCCTGGCCATCGCCCTGGCCCACCGTCACGGCAGACCGCACCTGTACGGGGCCTGGGCGGCCGGCGTCCTTGGCCTCGGTCATCTCGTCTCTTCCTTCGCCGTCGTGGGCGTGTTCATCGCCTTCGACTCCGTCTTCGACTTTTCGTCGGACATCTTCCGGTACATCGCCGGCGCCCTCCTCCTGCTTATCGCCACCAGATTCTGGCTGGAGAAGGGTCACGGGTTGGACCATGAGCACGGGCCACCGATTGGACTTCGCGCTCTGGTCGTCAGCGCCCTCGTCCTGGGGTTCGCCCACGAGGAAGAGTTCGCCCTGCTCGGCTTGGCGCTGGGTGGACTCAATCCGTTCGTGCTGATGACGGTCTACGCTCTGGCGGTGCTGTTCGCCATGATCGTCATCACTCAGGCGGGCATCGCGGCGTTTCGGGTCATCGAGCGGCGCGGCCGGTCGGTGCTTCCCCACATGACCAAGGTCTCCGCCGCGGTGATGGCGTTCATGGGCATCGCGTTCATCACCGGGCTGTACTGACCGGACCGCGATGGAGGCAGGCCCAGGCGATTTTGGGTTTTACGTTGATCACCCCTCGCCTTCAGGGATATACTGAGATGTTACGCACTCGCCGATCTTCGTCCCGGTGGGCCAAGCGAGCTCCGGAGTAGACCGATGGCCGCGATGGACCTGTATGACACCACGCTGCGCGACGGCTCGCAGTCGGAAGGGATCTCCTTCTCCGTCGAGGACAAGCTGACGATCGCCCGGAGACTCGACGCGCTGGGGATTCGCTTCATCGAGGGTGGTTGGCCGGGATCGAATCCCAAGGACGCCGAGTTCTTCGAGCTGGCACGGGGCCTCGACCTGGGCCAGGCCCAGATCGCCGCCTTCTCCAGCACCCGTCGCGCCGGTGTCGCCGTCGACCGGGACCCCAATATCCAGATGCTGCTGGACTCCCAAGCGCCGGTGATCACCCTGGTCGGCAAGAGCTCCGAGCTTCACGTGACGAAGGTGCTCGAGACCAGCCTCGAAGAGAATCTCAACATGATCGCCGACACCATCGCTTACCTCAAAGAGCGCGGGCGGACGGTCTTCTACGACGCCGAGCACTTCTTCGACGGATACAAAGACAACCCCGAGTATGCCCTCCAGACCCTCAAAGTGGCGGCCCAGGCCGGCGCCACCTGCGTGATCCTCTGCGACACCAACGGCGGATCGCTGCCCCACGAGGTGACCGTGATCGTCGAGGAGGTTGGGCGAGCCGTGGACTCGCCCCTGGGGATCCACGCCCACAACGACGGTGAGCTGGCCGTGGCCAACAGCCTGGCCGCCGTGGCCGGAGGCGTGGTCCATGTCCAGGGCACGATCAACGGCCTGGGCGAGCGCTGCGGCAACGCCAACCTGATCTCCGTGATCGCGAACCTGAAGCTGAAGCTGGGCGTCGATTGCGTGACCGACGAGCAGCTTCGGCATTTGAAAGACGTAGCCCTCTTTGTCAGCGAAAAGGCCAACCGGGCCCCCGACCCGTTCCAGCCGTTCGTCGGCGAAAGCGCGTTCAGTCACAAGGGCGGGCTCCACGCCGCGGCGGTGGCCAAGATCGAGAGCAGCTACCAGCACATCGAGCCGGAGAAGGTGGGCAACGCCAAGCGCGTAACCGTGTCCGAGCTGGCCGGCCGCAGCAACGTCCTGGCCAAGGCCAACGACCTGGGCATCGACGTGGCCCCCCACAAAGGCGTCGTCAAGAAGGTCGTCGACCAGATCAAGACCCTGGAGAGTCAGGGGTACGCATTCGAGGCGGCCGAGGCCTCGTTCGAGCTGCTGCTGCGCCGGGCGCTGCCCGATTACAAGCAGCCCTTCGAGCTGGTCGATTTCATGGTAGTCGTGGAGCGGGGCCGGCGGGCCCCCAGCAAGGAGAACGGCGAGGAGACACTGTCCGAGGCGACGGTCAAGGTCAAGGTCGACGGCGTTACCGTGCACACGGCGGCCGAGGGCGACGGTCCGGTCAACGCCCTGGACGGGGCGCTGCGCCGGGGCCTGGTCCAGTTCTACCCGGGCCTGTCCAAAGTGACCCTGGCGGACTACAAGGTGCGCATCATCGACGAGCACCGAGGCACCGAGTCCGTCGTTCGGGTCCTCATCGACTCCACCGACGGCGAGCGGCATTGGAGCACCGTCGGGAGCTCGACCAACATCATCGACGCCAGCTGGACCGCCCTTGCCGACAGCATGGAGTACTGGCTGCTGAAGTACGGCCAGGGCTGAGGGCGATCGAAACCCCCTAGCGCCGCAAAGCCTCGATAGGGTCGAGACGCGCCGCCCGTATCGCGGGGTAGATTCCGAAGAACAGGCCGATGGCCACGGAGACGCCCAGCGCCAGAAAGGCGATGTCGGCCTGCACCAGCGTCTCCACCTGCTGGCCGCTGATCGTCAGCCGCTCCAGCAAGCGCGATACGCCCCATCCGCCGCCCACGCCGATGGCGCCGCCGCCGAAGCTGAGCAGGGTCGCCTCCGCCAGGAACTGATACAGAATGTCGCGGCGCTTGGCCCCCACCGCTTTGCGGATGCCGATCTCGTGGGTCCGTTCCGTCACCGAGACCAGCATGATGTTCATGATGCCGATCCCGCCGACCAGCAACGAGATGGCGGCGATGCTCCCCAGGAAAATGGTCAGCACGTTGTTCACGTCGGTCCGCGCCTGGATGATGTCCTCTTGGCTGGTGAGGGTGAAGTCGTCCTGGTCGATGATCTGGTGGCGCTCTCGCAGCACCTCGGAGACCTGAAACTTCGCCTGCTCCAGCCGGTCGTTGTCGGTCACTTGCACCGTGATGGTCTGGACGCGGTCTCTCCCGGCGGCGGTGCGCTGGCGGACCAATCGCGCCTGCACCGTGGTGATGGGCGCCACGATGACATCGTCCTGAATGGCAAGTCCGGTGCCCCCCATCTCCTCCAGCAAACCCACGATGCGGAACGGACGCTGGTTGATCGTCACCGTCTGGCCGACCGGGCTGAGGCCGCCGAATAACGTCTCCGAGACGCTGCTCCCCACCACGGCCACCAACCTCCTGGCCGCCACATCCTGGGCGGTGATGAACCGCCCCTCGGCCACTTGGAAGTTGCGCACCTGCTCATACTCGGGCGTGACGCCGATGATCCTCGTGTTGACGTTCTCGCGCCCCGCCCGAGCCTGGGAAAAGGTGCTGATCTCGGGCGCCACGGCCAGAACGTCCGGTGTCAACACGGAGTCCGCGAGGGCCTGGGCATCATCGAGCGTCAGGGTCGCCGCGCTGCCCTGAGCTCCGCGGACGCCACCCTGGAAGGATGCCGCGGCCCGAACGAATATGAGGTTGCTGCCGATGCTCTCGATCTGCTCGGTTATCGCGGCGCTGCTGCCCCGCCCGATGGACATCACCGAGATCACCGCGCCGACGCCGATCACCATGCCCAGCAACGTGAGCACCGACCGCAGCTTGTTGTCCGTCAAGGCGGCCAAGGCGACTCGCAGGCTCTCCAGCGGGCTCATCGCTCGGCGCCGTCCTGCATCTCGTCGCGCACCACCAGTCCATCGCGGAGGCCGATGACTCGCCGCGCCGCCGCGCTGATGTCGGCGTCGTGGGTCACCAGGATCACCGTGATCCCCTCGTTTTGGTTCAGCTCTCCGAAGATCGACATGATTTCCTGGCCGACCTTGCTGTCGAGGTTGCCCGTCGGCTCGTCGGCCAAGATCAACGATGGCTGGTTGACCAGCGCCCGGGCGATGGCCACTCGTTGCTGCTCGCCTCCCGAGAGCTCGGTGGGCCGATGCCTCGCCCGCTCTCCCAGGCCGACCCGCTCCAGCGCCTCCAGGGCCCGTTCGCTCCGGCGGTCGCGGCCGCTGTAGAGGAGAGGCAGCTCGACGTTCTCTTGCGCCGTCATCCGCGTCAGCAGGTTGAAGGTCTGGAAGACGAACCCCACGCGGCCTCGCCTGATCTCGGCAAGCTCGTTATCGTTCATGGCGCCCACGTCGGCCCCGCCGAGCAGGTACCTGCCCGACGTTGGCCGGTCCAGGCAGCCCAAGATGTTCATCAGCGTCGATTTGCCCGATCCCGACGGCCCCATGATGGCCACCATCTCGCCCTGCCGGATGCTGATGTCGACGCCGCGCAACGCCGGAACGTCGACGCTGCCCAGGCGGTAGACCTTCTCCAATCCCTCAACCTGAATCAACGGGCTCTCGCTGTTCGATTCCATGCTCGTCCCGTGCCTCGAAATCTTGTGGCGGCCGGCTCTTTCGTCGTGGCTAGCGGCCGAACCCGCCGCCGAACCCGCCGCCGAATCCACCACCGAATCCACCGCCGAATCCGCCAAATTGGTTGCCCGCGGCGCCCCGGGCGGCGACCAGGACGGTCTCGCCTTCTTCCAGGCCCTCGGCGATCTCGATGTTGACGCCGTCGGTGAGTCCCAACCTCACCACGCGCTCCTCGACGTTGCCGCCGTCATCGACCACTCGGACGATCTGGCCGGCTTCGGAGCGCCCAACGGCGCGATTGGGGACCATGAGCACGTCCTGCTGCCGCTCGACGATGATGGTGACCAGCGTGGACAGACCCTCGCGGAGCAGCGTCGCCGCGCCTGCCCGTTGCGCCGGGCCGCCCGCGGGCTGCCCGGCTCCTTGCAGCCGGCCCAGTAACGCCTCCCGCCGCTCGGGCGACAATCGTGCCAGGAGCGCTTCCCGCTGCTCGGGGGATAAGCTCTGCAAGTTGGGGAGACCCTCCCGGGTGCGCTCGCCGGCGTCCCCCCCTGGGGCTTGACCGCCGGGGCCTCGCTGCGCTGCTTGGCCATCGGCCGGGCGCCCCTGGGGCCGCCCTTCAACGGCGCCGCCTGCCAGCCCGCCAAGATCGATCCCGATGACAACCGTGTAGCTGATGATTCCCTGGACCCGGTTGGCCAGGAGGGCGATCCGCTTCACCGTGCCCGGCAGCTCCACGTCCGGCGCCGACTCCAGCGATACGCGGACAGTCTGTCCCTCTCGTATCTGAAGGATGTCGACCTCGTCGACCGTCGCCTGGACCTCCACTTCGGTGGTGTCGATGACAACGATAGCGGGCGCGTTGGCCCCAACGACGTCACCGTCCTCGACGTTGACCGTGGCCACGACGCCGTCGAAGGGGGCGGTGATGGTTGACTGCCCGAGGTTTTCGTTGGTTTGCTCCAGGGCCAGCTCGGCCGACTGGACCTGGAACCGGGCCTGAGCGACGTCGAGCAGGTCCGGACCCTCGAGCAGGTCCTCCAGGTCGTCCACCGCTTTCGACAAGTCGGCTCTCGCCGTGAGCTGTTTGGCATCCGCGAGCGCTACGTCCAGCGGATCGGGACCGGCCAGCATCTCGGCGAGGGTCTCTTGGGCGTCCGCCAGGTTCGCCTCGGCCGTCGTCACCTTGGACCGGCTCAAAGCTACCTGAGTGGGATCGGCCCCGGCCCGCATGTCGACCAGGGTCTCTTGCGCCGCCCCGAGGTCCGCCTCGGCCTTGGCGACTCTCGCTTCGCTCAGGGCCACGTCGATGGGGTCGGCGCCGGCCAGCATCTCGGCGAGGGTGGCCTGGGCCGCCGCCAGGTTTTCCTCGGCCGTGGCCGCCTGGGCCACCCTGAGCTCGATGGCGACCGCCACTCCGCCGTCGGCCATCTCGGCCAGGGTCTGCCCGGCGGCGCTGAGGCCGGCCTCCGCCGCGGCGACCCGTGCTTCCTTCGCCGCCACGTCCAACGGGTCGGCCCCGGCGTTGACGGTGGCGAGGGCGTCCACGGCGTTCCTGAGGGCGACCTCCGCCTGCTCCACCGACCGGCGTCCGGAGGTCAACGCGGTAGCCTGGGCGCTGCGGGCGTTGTCGAGGCCGTTGCGGGCCGCGACGAGCGCGGTATGAACCGTATCGGGGTTTGCTCCGCCGAGGGCGAATGTCGCCGGAAACTTCATCAGAAGCTCCAGCGGCGTGAGAAACAGGTCGGCATCGGGAATCGAGATCCCGAATTGGGACAGCATGATGGTCCGGTAGGCGTCGATTGCGTTCGTTAGCGTCAGCTCGGCGACGCGCACGGACTCGGCCTGGGCTGCCTCGCTCGCCGTTTGCGACTGGCGGGCGTTGCTCAACGATTCGGTGGCCAGCCGGACGTCCGTCTCGGCCGACGCGGCCTGCTCCGCGGCGAAGGGCTGGCGGGCCGTCTCCAGAGCATCGCGAGCCGTCTGGAGCGCGACCGCGGCGGTGGCCACGGCCTCCTCTTGGACCTTGATCTGTTGCGCGGTGAAGGGCTCCCGGACCGCGTCTTGGGCCGACTGAAGCAGGACCGCCGCGTTGGCCACCGCCTGCTCCTGCTGCTTGATCTGCTGCGCGCCGAACGGCTCGCGAGCCAGGTCCAGCGCCTCGCCGGCGGCCTGGACCTGGAGTTGGGCGTTGGCGACGGCCTCCTCCTGCCGTTTCAGGTCCTGCTCCGTGAACGGCTGGCGAGCGGCGTCCAACGCCTCCTGGGCCGTTTGAAGCTGAAGCTGCGCGTTGGCCACCGCCTCCGCCTGTTGGCTTGTCTCCTTCACGCTGAAAGGTTGGAGCGCGTCCCGCCGGGCTTCTTGGGCCGCCTGGAGCGCCGTCTGTGAGCTGGCGACCAGCTCTCGCGCCCTGGCCACGGCCTGCGGTTCCACGCCGCCGGCAATTTCGCTGAGGTTCTCCAAGGCGGTGGCGAGATCGACCTCGGCCTTGGCCACGGCCTTCTCCAGGTCGCTGGATTCCAGCATCGCCAGCGTTTGGCCGGCGCGGACCCGGTCGCCCTCCTCGACCATCACCCGGTCGACGGAGCCGGCGCTGCCGAACGTGAGCGACCGCCGTTTCGGGAAGCTGACGTTGCCGGAGGCGGAGACCGAGATCTCGATGTCTCCGCGGACGACGTCCACTCGCTGCTCCTCTTCATCGTTGCCGTCGCCGGACCCGCCGCAGGCGGCGACCAGCAAAGCGACGGCGCCCAGGAGGAGCGCCATCGCCGGCCAACGCCAGCGTAGGTTTCGGACCTGTTCAAGCTCGTTGCGCATGGTGCCTGATCATCTCCCCACGGCCCTGGGCCGGCCTGGTCGCGCTGTGAGCGCTCTTCGTGAAATCGCGTCTAAGACACACGCTCTCGTGACCTAGAACGATGGAGCTCGCGATTGGTTAGGCCCGAAGATTCCGGCGAATACCGCGCCGGGCTCTCCCGGACGCGACTGGCCCGCACGCTGGGCCGGCTACGCGCCGATCTCCACCGGAGTCTCGTCGACCTGCGGCCCGGCGATGCGAAAGGCTCGGATCACCGGCGCATCCTGGTTCTGCAAAGAGACGATGACGTAGAGATAGTCGAACAGGTCCGAAGGCGGGACGCTCCTGATGTCGGTGACCGACGGATAGGCTTCGGTGAACGTATGGGAGTGATAGAACGCCAGGATTTCCTGGCCCGCCTGGTCCGTCTCCCCCATGATGCGCATCATGTCCTTGGGGTCGATGGTGTACCGCACCGGGCTCCTGTCGGCGTTGGCGGCGCGGTAGACCTGCGCCACGGCGCCGTCGTGGCCGGCCAGGATTCCGCAGCACTCGTTGGGAGCGTCGGCCCGGGCATGGTCGATGATCTCCTGGGCGCACCCGGCCGGCAGTTTCAAGGCTTGCATCACGATGGTTCGAACGGAGCGCGGCCTGTCAGGCGGAAACCTGAATCGCCGCCGCCGGCCCGTCGACGATCGCTCCCACGACAACCGCGTCGTCGACCCCTCGCGCGTGCAGCTCGGACACCAGCGCATCGGCTTTGGCTTCCGGCAACGAGATCAGCAGGCCGCCCGATGTCTGAGGATCGTACAGGAGGCGGTACGCGTCGGGGTGGATGTCCGGCTCCCAACACACGCCATGGTCGTGATAGGTGCGGTTGCGGTGCGTGCCGCTGGGCGAGATCTCCTGCTCGACGGCCAGGGACCAGGCTCCGGCCATGATCGGCACGGCCTCGAAATGAACGCGGGCGGCGACGCCGCTGGCCTTGGCCATGCCGCGCAGGTGGCCCAGCAGTCCGTACCCGGTGACGTCGGTGCAGGCGTTCACCCCTATCTTCAGCGCCGCTTCGGCCGCGGCCTTGTTCAGCGTTGCCATGTGTTCGATCGCCGCTTGCAGCACGGCATCGTCGGCCAGGTCTTTCTTGGCCGCCGTGGTAATGACGCCCGACCCCAACGGCTTCGTGAGAATCAGCGCGTCGCCCGGCCTCGCGTTGGCGTTGGTCAACTGTTGGCCTGGCTTCACGATACCCGTCACGGCCAACCCATACTTGGGCTCCGCATCGTCGATGGTGTGGCCGCCCACGATGAGGACGCCCGCCTCGGCTGCTTTGGAGGCCCCGCCGCGCAGGATGTCCTTGAGAATCTGACGGGGAAGGTCTTTCGGAAAGGCGACGATATTCAGCGCCGTCAGTGGCTTCGCGCCCGTCGCGTAGATATCGCTCAGCGAGTTGGCCGCCGACACCGCCCCGTACCAGAACGGGTCGTCGACCACCGGCGGGAAGAAGTCCACCGTCTGCACCAGGGCCAGCTCGTCGCTGATCCGGTACACGGCGGCATCGTCTCCCGTGGCGAACCCGACCAAGAGGTTGGGATCGTTAACCTCCGGCAGTTCCGCCAGCAGCTCGAACAGGTCACCCGGACCGTATTTCGAACCTCAACCGCCGCAGCTGGCCAATTCGGTGAGCCGTATCCGCTCGCCCGTGGTCATGGCACTCCTTCAGGCCGTGCTGTTCCCCGGTTCTCCACCGTAGTTGTCGATTGTAGCACACCACCCAGGTCTTGGATGGACGAATTCAATCCGCGGCATCAGAATATCCCATAGGCCATCGCGAGAAACCTGCCATTATGATGCAGCCAATCGTCGGGGGGTTCGCGCGTCTGCCCGACATCTCCGTTTCAGTGCTGGCGCCCCTGCTTTTCGGTCTTACCGGAACTCGCCAAGGTGCCGTTCGCCGCTATCGGCGAGCACGGTAACGACGGTCCGTCCTTCGCCCAGCTCGGCTGCGATCCGGAGCGCCGCCGAGACGTTGGCGCCCGAAGACGGCCCCACGAACAACCCCTCGATTTTCGCCAGCTCTTGGGCCGTTGCGAACGCCTCGTCATCTTCCACGAGAATCGTCCGGTCGATGAGCGTAGAATCCAGCAGCGGCGGCACGAAGCCCGCTCCGATGCCGACGATATGATGCGTCGCCGGCTTGCCGCCGGAGATCACCGGCGAACGGGCGGGCTCCACGGCGACGATCGACGTGGAGTCGCTCGCGGCTTTCAGCGCCTGGCCGACGCCCGTCAACGTGCCGCCGGTGCCAACGCCGGCCACGAATGCGTCCAACGCCCGGCCCGCGTCGCGAAGGATCTCCGGGCCGGTATTCTCTCGATGGGCGCGGACGACCGAGGGGTTGTTGAACTGATCGACGAACCAGTAGCCCTGGTTCTCGTCGGCCAGACGGCGGGCGGCGTTTCCCGCCTCGGCCATGTTCCCGGCGGGCTGGCTCCGCACGACCTCCGCGCCCACCAGCGCCAGCCTTCGCGCGGGCTGTTGGGACACCTCCTCCGGCATGACGATGATCACCTTGTGGCCTCGGGCGGCGCCAACCAAGGCCAGGGCGAGGCCCATGTTGCCGCTGGTGGCTTCGACGATCGCCCCCCCGGCGCGCAGGTCGCCACGCTTCTCGGCGTCCTGGATGGCGGCCAGCGCGGCCCGGTCCTTGATGCTGCCGCTGGGGTTGAGATACTCCAGCTTCACCAGCACCCTGGCGGACCCTGGCGGGGGGAGCCGCTGAAGCTCGACCATCGGCGTCTCGCCGACAGCTCCGTCGATCCCCCGTCCGAGCGACCGATTACCCTGCACCGGCATGGGCCCATTGTGGCATGGGGCCACGACGCGGGCAAGGCAAGGTCGAGCAGGTGGCTTTCGGGGCGCCGCCGCCAGGGTTGATTCGCCGTTTTTCCCCTTGACACACCCTGTTTGTGAATGTATTCTCAATGCGCCGTTGGACCGGGTGTGCGATGGTGGCCGTTCCTCCCTGGGGGGGCTGAACCTCGGGGCGTTCGAGAGAGAGTGGGACGATGGATCCCGAACCCCTGAATAGCGTTGACTGGCGCGCGACGAGTCTCACCCTCCGCTGGATCTGGTTCATCGTTATCTTCACTTTCGGGTTCTCCACGGTCATGGTTCTGACCCACGCGATGATCCCCTCGCTGCTGGACTCGGGCCACATCCCCGACGGCCTCCGGGAGCGAGTCAGAAAATTGCGATTCCCCCTATATGCTACGGCCCTCCTCTTTATTGCCGGCATCGCCGTGTGGTTCTGGTTCGCGGCCGACTCGGCGCATGAGCTCCGGCGAATCTGGCACCGCGACTGGATTTAAAGGGCGGAAGGAAGCCACCGGAGCATCGATGAACGATGAATAGGGACGTGCACGCAGAGGGCGCCGTTGCCTAGGGTGCCTTTGGCAGTCAAGATCGCGGTCCCCGTCGTGGGGCTTCTGCTCGCCATCGGGGGCATCGTCGTCGTGGTCGGTGTCCTGCAGGCGTGGTGGAGCCTGCCCCCGGGCCCGGTGCGGGTCGAGGCCACCCAGCCTATCGACTTTCCGCACAGCGTCCACGTCCAGGACGCCCAGATCGATTGCCAGTTCTGTCACCGCACCGTTGCCGACACCGAGGCGGCTAGCCTGCCCGCCGTCCAACAGTGCTACTTCTGCCACCAGATCGTGGCCAAAGACAGCCCAGAGGTGGTCAAGATCATCACCGCCTTCGAGAACGACGAGCCCATTAACTGGATCCGCGTGCACCGGCTACCCGACCATACTCAGTTCGTTCACGATGTCCACGTCCGCTTCTTCTCCGAGACCAACAAGGTCGCCATATCCCAGGTCTGCTCCATATGCCACGGCGACGTCGGCTCCATGGGGATCGCCGAGCAGGTGCGAAACCTCAAGATGCGGGACTGCGTCGATTGCCATCGGGGCGGCTACCTCCAGTATCTGAACGACGAGGCCAGTCAGTTGATCCGCGTGGCGATCGACGGCATCGCTCAAGCGGAGGACGATCTCCGGAAGGGCCGGGACCGCCTCGGGCGCGCAAGATTGGCCGGAGACGCCGAAGAGATCGCCGCTCGCGAGGACACCCTCGAAGGCGATCGTGAGGCCCTTGCGGCGGCTCAGGACAGGCTCGGAGACGCCGGCCTCACCCGCGCTCCGCCGACCGATTGCGCGGCCTGCCACTACTAAACGCGCCCAGGAAAACTCATGGCCTTTTCGCGACGACAGTTCCTGAAGCTCGCCGGCGGCTCCGCGGCCGGGGCTGCGGTGCTGGCCGCCTGCCGGCCGGCCGTTCGGGAGTTCATCGCCCAGAGCCCGGTGCTTCTGCCTGAAGACCTGGTGACCGGCGTGGACAACTGGTATGCGACCCTGTGCCAGCAGTGCTCCTCGGGGTGCGGCATACAGGTCCGCGTGATCGAAGGACGAGCGAAAAAGGTGGAGGGGAACCCGCTGCACCCCATCAACGCCGGCAAGCTCTGCGTGCGAGGCCAGGCCGGGGTACAGGCCCTGTACCATCCCGACCGAATCCGGCGGCCGATGCGCAAGACCGGCGGCCGCGACTCGCTGAAATTTGTCGAGATCTCGTGGGACGAGGCGCTGGACGAGGTTGTCGGCCGGCTGAGTCAGATCAAGGCCGATGGCGCCGCGGCAAACGCGATCGTCATGACGGAACCCCTCGGCGGACACCTGGGCGCCCTGGTCTCCCGCTTCGCCTCGGCCTACGGCGCCGGCCACGTCGCGTACGAACCGATAGACCAGGCGGTGTTGAAAGCGGCGATTCGTGGGGTCTTCGGCCAGGATTCGTTGCCGTTCTTCGACATCGCCAACAGCCGCTATCTGCTCTCCTTCGGGGCCGATTTCCTTGGCGGATGGATCTCCCAGGTGCAGCACTCCCGGGGATACGGCGAGTTTCGACAGGGCGATGGCCCTCGAGGCTCCTTCACCCATGTGGACTCGCGGTTCTCGATGACGGCGGCCAACGCCGACCGGTGGGTTCCCATCCGCCCTGGGTGGGAAGGCAAGCTTGCCCTCAGCATCGCCTACGTCATCATTCGGGAAGATTTGGGCGACGCCGGCGCGGCGGATGACCTGACCGGTGGCCGCGGACTCGACGCCCTGGCAGCCTTCCGGCCCGATCGGGTAGCCGGCGATGGACGCTCGGGCGTCACCGCCGAGCGGATCGAGGAGCTGGCCCTGGAGTTCGCCGCGCCGGACCATCAACCGGCCCTCGCGATCGGAGGCGGCACCGCCGGGGCCCACACCAACGGCGTGTTCAACCTCTCGGCCATCTACGCCCTCAACCACCTGGTGGGCAACGTCGGCAAGCCCGGCGGGGTCATCTTCAATCCCGCTGCGCCGGACCTCAGGGGCTCGCTGTTCACCAACGACGCGCCTTTTGGCCCCGCCAAGGCCGACGCCTTCCCCGACGTTCGCGCCGCCGTCGATCGCATGCGGTCGGGCCAGGTGAGCGTCCTGCTGGTGCATAACGCCAACCCCGTCCACGGCCTGCCGGCCGCGTTGAACGCCCGCGAGGCCGTGCGCCAGGTCCCATACATCGTCAGCCTGTCCAGCTTCCTGGACGACACCTCGTTGCTGGCCGATCTCGTGCTCCCCAGCAGCGTGCCCATGGAGGACTGGGCCGACGGCGTGGCCGAACCCGGCCCGGGGCATCAGGCCGTCGGCTTTCAGCAGCCGGTGGTCCGCCCGTTCCAGGAGACTCGCGGCTTCGGCGATATCCTGCTCACGCTGGCCCAAGAGCTGGGCATGGAGGCCGCCCTCCCCTGGGAGACCTTCCGCGACGTCTTGACGGACGGGGCCCAGAGACTCCAGGGGCTCAACCGGGGCAACGTGACCGGCGCGTCGTTCGGAGCCTATTGGAACGACCTGCTGCGCCAGGGCGGATGGTGGGATTCCCGCTCCCGCTCGACGGCGTCGACGCGGGCGTCGGCCATCTCCCTCCAGGGCGGCGACGCCGACCTCTCCGGGTCGCAGGGAGACTATCCTTTCAACCTCGTTCCATTCGAGTCCATCGGCATCGGCGACGGGCGAGGCGCTCACCTGCCATGGTTGCAGGCGACGCCGGACCCGATGACCACGGCTACGTGGGCGACCTGGGTCGAGGTAAACCAGAAGATCGCCAAGGAGATGGACCTGCGGGAAGGCGACGTCGTCACCATCGAGTCGCCGGCGGGCAGCATCGAGGCGGCGGTCTACCCCAATATGGCGACGCCCCCCTGGGTCCTGGGCATCCCCATGGGCCAGGGCCACAAGGCTTTCGGCCGATACGCCGAGGGCCGCGGCTCGAACCCCCTGGCCGTCGTCGACCCAGACAAGACCGATCGCGAGACCGGCGCGCTGGCATGGGCGGCAACCCGCGTCAGGATGGTCCCCACGGGCCGGCGCATCCGCATTCCCAAGATGGAAGGGACCGTCCTGCCCATCGACTTCGGCTTCGCCAGCGGCAACAGGGTCATCAAGATTGCGAGCAAGGACGAGTAGCCGGGAGCGGCAGGGAGCAAGACGATGGCCAAACAGGACAATGGGAGAGCGAAATGGTCGATGGTCGTGGATTCCGACAGGTGCACCGGTTGCCAGGCCTGCGTGGTCGCGTGCCAGGCCGAGAACAACATACCGCTCAACGAAGAAGACATCTTCAAGCAGCGCCGCGCCATGTCCTGGATCCGGATCGAGCGCTACTGGGAGGTCCCCTTCGAGTATACCCAGCACCCGAAAAAGCCCGAGGATGCGCCGTTCGATCAGGTGAAAGCGCGGTTCCTACCCATCCTGTGTCAGCACTGCGAGAACGCGCCGTGCGAGCCGGTCTGCCCGGTGTTCGCCACCTACCACAACGACGAAGGCCTCAACGTCCAGGTCTACAACCGCTGTATCGGCACCCGCTTCTGCGCCAACAACGACCCTTATAACGTCCGGTTCTTCAACTACTGGGAGCCGGGCTGGCCCGAGACCTTGCGGAACCAGCTCAATCCCGACGTGACCGTCCGCAGCCGCGGCGTCATGGAGAAGTGCACCTTCTGCGTCCAGCGGATCCGCCGGACCGAGCGCACCGCCAGGAAAGAGGGACGCGAAGTCGCCGACGGCGAGCACGCCCCCGCCTGCGTTCAGGCCTGCCCCACCGACGCCCTGGTCTTCGGCGACATCAACAACCCGGACAGCCGGGTCTCGAAGCTGTCCAAGGATGCCCGCAGCTACCGCCTTCTGGAAGATCAAGGCACCGAGCCCAACATCCACTATCTGATGAAAGTCGACCCGTTCCTCACCGAGGAAAATGGCCACGAGTAACGGCTCGCATAACGGCGGGCACCTCTATCAGCCCCAGGTCTTCACCAAGACCCAACGGGAGATAACCCGGGAGGTCTTGGACCAGACTCGTTCGACCGGACCGGGTTACAAGAGGGCGCTGGCGTTTTTCGGCCTCCTCCTCGTCCTGGGCATCATCGGCTTCATCATCCGGGCGACGAACGATGGTTTCGACCGGTTCAGCCCCTGGGGCTACATGATGGCCACCTTCTCCTTCCTGATCACCGCCGCGGCCTCCGCGCCGGTCTTCTCCGTGACCCAGCGGATGGTGCGGAGTCACTGGCGGCGGCCCATGGCCCGCGTCGCCGAGATGTTCGCCGTCGTCGGCGTCTTGAGCACCCTCATGTTCATCCCGCTCCTGCTCCTGCTGCCCTCGGCCGAGGGCCGCCGCAGCATATGGTTCGAATGGCCGGGCACGCCGTTCTGGCCCGATATCCTGGCCGTTGTCTTCCTCTTCGTCCTCGGCATCGCCTTGCTCTTCGTCGCGGCGGTCCCCGACCTGGCTGCCACCCGCGATCTCGGCGATGGCTGGCGGCAACGCTGGGCCGCCCGACTCGTCCCCGGCTGGCACGGCGACGACCGCCAGTGGAAAGTGCTGCGGGCTGGGCTGATGGTCCTCGGCGCCCTCTACTTCATGATGCTGATCTACGTCCACTTCCTCATTACCGCCGACTTCGCCCAGGCCCTGGTGCCCGGATGGAAGGACTCCATCCTCGCACCGTACCATGCGTTGAGCGGACTCCAGAGCGCCATCGCCGTCACCCTGGTGGCCATGTACCTGTTGTACCGGTTCGGAGGCTTCAAAGACTACATCCACGCCGACCAGTTCAAGAGCGCCAGCAAGATTCTTCTGGGCCTGTCGCTCCTCTGGTTCTACTTCTGGTTTTCCGGATTCATCGTCTACTGGTACGGCCGCCAGCCGGTGGAGCAGAACGTCCTCAAGACGTTCATGTTCGAGGCCTATCGATGGCCCTTCGTCATCTCCATGGTCCTGACGTTCTTCGTCCCCGTCTTCGGCCTCATGTGGAACTTCGTCCGCAAGAGCCTCTTGGGACCCGCGCTGATCGGATTCAGCATCCTGGTCGGCACCATGATGGACCGCGTCCGCATCTACGTCGCCACGTTCTCCATCGCCGACAAGCGGGCCGATGCGCTGGAGGCGCTGCACCCGGAGCCTTTGCTGGGCGTCCCCACGGCCCAGATGCCCGTGACGGCCGACGTGATGATCGTCATCGGCGGCATCGGCGGCGCCATCTTCCTCTATCTCCTGGCCATGAAGTTCATCCCCATCATTTCCATCTGGGAGGTCTCCGAGGGCCTCCTGTATCGCAAGACGGTCCCCTTCCTCAAACGGACCATCATGCTCATGGGCAAGCCCGATTGACGCCGGGAGGAGCGGAGCGTTGGTTGAGAGTGAAACAGCATACGGAGCAGCGGGCGGCGCCGGGCGCAACGGTCCGCCGAAGCTGAAAAGGTAGGCAATGCAAGAACGGGTCGCCATGGGGGGCAACCTCCAAGAGGTGGAGCAGAAGGTCAACCGCGACCTTTTGATCAGCGTTACGGGTTCCGTTCCCAAGCGGTTCTGGGTCGCCGTCGCGCTGATGGCGTTTCTCGCCGCGGCGGGCTTCGGCGCCGCCGGCTACGTGGTGGCGCAAGGGCTCGGGGCGACGGGTCTCAACCGGCCGATCATGTGGGCCTTCTTCATCACCAACTTCGTCTTCTGGATCGGCATCAGCCACGCCGGCGTCATGCTCTCGGCCATCCTGCGGCTGGCTCAGGCGGAGTGGCGCAGGCCGGCGACGAGGGCCGCCGAGATCGTCACGATCTTCTCCCTGGTCAACGCGATGCTGTTCCCCATCATCCACACCGGGCGTCCGTGGCGCACCCTCTACTGGGCCTTCCCCTACGACTTCGGCCGCGGCATCTGGCCCAACGTGCGCTCTCCTTTGATCTGGGACCCGTCGGCCATCATCACCTACCTGACCTCCAGCGTCCTGTTCGTCTACGTCGCGCTCATACCCGACATCGCCGTGGCGCGCGACCGCACCACGGGCATTCGGCACCAGTTCTACAGCGTCTTGGCCCTGGGCTGGCGGGGCTACCCCAGGCAGTGGCGGCTCCAGATCATCGCAGGCTTCCTCCTCTCCGCCTTGATCCTGCCCATCTTCGTCTCCGTCCACAGCATCGTTTCGTGGGACTTCGCGGTGAACCAGTCGGTGGAAGGCTGGCACTCCACCATCTTCGCCCCCTACTTCGTCATCGGCGCGGTCCACTCCGGCGTCTCGGCCGTCGTCACCGTGATGATCATCCTGCGCTTCCTCTTCAAGTGGGAGGACTACATTCGGCCCGAGCACATGGACGCCCTGGGCCGGCTGCTCATCGTCGTCGCCATCACGTGGTTCTACTTCTTTGCCATGGAGGTCACCTTTGGCCTCTTCACCCTGGAGAACGCCGAGCTCGGCCTGCGCTCGATGCAGTTCTTCGAGACGCCTTACTCGACCCTCTTCCTCGTCTTCATCATCGCCGCCTTCTTCTTCCCGGTGCCTATGTGGATGTTTAAAAACGTTCGCCGTAGCTTCTTTTGGATGACCATCACGACGATTTCCGTCAATATTGGCATGTGGTTGGAGAGATTCCTTATTATTATCCCAGGTCTGGCTCGAAAACAGCCGCTTAGCTTCAGCTGGAGCACCTACGCTCCCAGCGTTCCCGAGATCCTGATGGTCGTTGGCTCCTTCGGCTTCGTCGGCATGTCGATACTGTTGTTCGCCAAGGTCTTCCCCCTGATCCCGATCTACGATGTCAAGGAAGGGGAGATCTTGAGGCGCGAGATGAAGATAGGCAAGGTCACGATTCCCGCGGTCATACGCGAGGAGTAGACAGCAAGGGGGGTGATGCCCTATGGCGTCGAAACAAGTGTTGGGCATCTTTAAGACCGCGGATGACGCGGCCCTGGCCACGGACCGGCTCAAAGAGGCCGGTTTCAGCGCCCAGGACTACCAGGTCCTTACCGGGGCCCCGTACCCGGAGGGGGCCTTCGGAGAGGAGATCCCGAAACACCGTCTGTTCGCCTTTCCCTTTTTCGGGGCTGCCGTCGGGTTCACCGTGGCCATACTCGTGACCGCCGGCACCCAGATCTCCTATCCCTTGGTCACCGGCGGCAAGCCCATCCTCGCCATCCCGCCGATGGCCATCATCACCTACGAGGGGACGATGCTCGGCGCCATTATCATGACGATCATCGGCGTGATCTTCGAGTCCCGGCTACCGCGGCCGTTCACCGGCCTCTACGACACGCGCATCACCGAGGGCTACATCGGCGTCGCCTTGAAGTGCCCCGACGATCGTGTGCAGGCCGCCGACCTGGTCTTCCGCCAGTCCGGCGCCGAGGACGTTAAGCACGAGGAGTAGCCGCTGGAAGAGGAACGCGAGCAGACGTACGCGAAGGATGAGGGAGCGATCGACGTGAGACGAGTCGCAAGCATGTTGCGTCGGCTTCGGCCCAGGCCAACCAGGGCCGTGGGGCTGGCGGTCTTCGTCCTGGTGGCGCTGGTCGTGGCCGGGTGCACCGGGGGCACCTATCCCGTCGACATCTTTCCCGAGATGCACTACCATCAGTCGACCCGCATCCAGGAGCCGCCTCGGCGTTTGCCCCCGGAGGGAGCGGTGCCCATCACCGGGAAAGAGACCTACTTCGAATTCGCGGTGGCCGCCGACGTCCCCAACCCGCTGCCCCGGTCCGAAACGGTGCTCAAGCACGGCGCCGAGCTGTTCCGGGTCAACTGCGCCATGTGCCACGGACCTCAGGCCAAGGGGGACGGCGCGGTCGGCGATTTCCTGGTGAAATGGGGTTACTCGCGGCCACCGAACCTGACGGCCGACCTTACCCAGGGTCGCGCCGACGGCGAAATCTTCTCGCTGATTACCGATGGCGTGTTGGTGATGCCCCAGTTCAAGAACATGGTGAGCGAAGACGACCGGTGGTCCCTGGTGCACTACCTCCGGTTCTTGGCCGATCAATCAGGCGGGTAGGAACGATGGAGCCCAGTCACATGCACACGGACACGACACGGCCTGGCTTCTCTCGCCGCGAGTTTCTGATGAAGGCGGCCATCGGCGCGGCGGCCGCGGTGGGCGTGGGAACCTTCATCCAACGCCGGCTCCTGAAATCCGGGTCTCTCCAGGCAGGCCCCGTGACCTTCGACGATGATTCGATCTTCAAGCCCAGAGCAGACGCTCTCAAACGTATGCTCACCCGCCGCTAGCCACCCCCCGCCTCTAGTGGCATCCCCCCGGTCCAAGTCATTTGCTGGCGAGGAGTGAGCTCGGTCACCTTCACCGGGAACGCACGGCCCGGGCTGATCCTGGCGGACGCCTTGATCGTTTCACTCAACACGATGCTCCCCTCGACCCGTTCGGCCCCAGAAGCCCACTCCGGATGGTGGGGCGCGCCGGCCAGCGGCCGGGCAGTCCACCACAGTGGCGCATCGACGCCGCGTCTAATCCCGGGGCTGGGACGATCAGTCGCGAGGCACGAGCGGGCCGCCCGCCGCCTCGCGAAACCGGGTCGTCCGGTGCACGGGATCGGTGTCGAACTTCGGGATCACCTGGTCGCCGAACACCCGGATGATCTCGAGAGCGGTCTCGTGGGGCATGTGCAGAGGGAGCGCAATCACCAGCTGGTCGCAACCCGCGACCTCCTGGAATCGCGCGAACTGTTCGGTGACCTCGGCGGGGTCGCCAATGAAACCGAACCCTCCCTCGATGCTGGCATCGATGCTTTCCAGCGTGGTCTCCGGAATGAGCGCCGGCCACCGTGGAACCCCCTCGGGCCTTGGAAAGGTATCGTGGTACCGGTACACGAGAGAGCCCAGGTAAGTGTTGCCCTTGGCGGCGGCGGCCTCCCGCGCACGCTGCCGGTCCTCGAGGCAGATGATGCCGGCCATGTTCATCACGTTGTCGTTGACGTAGTCGCCCACCGGCTCGGCGTTGGCGATCGTCTCCTTATAGATCTTGATGAGCGGTGAGTTGGCCAAGACCGACCCGATGCCGAAGCCAAGGACTCCCAGACCGAGTTTGGCCGCCCTCTCGTAGGTTCCGGGATTGCCCGCCGCCACCCACATCGCGGGGTGGGTATGCGCGTAGGGTTTGGGCAGCACGTTGAATGCGCCTTCTCTATTGGGCATCGACTGCGTGCCCTTCGCCGGGACGTTGAACGCCGAGCCGTCGGGGTACGAGTATCCCTTCTGCTTCCACATCTTCGGAATCTCACGGATCGTCTCTTCCCAGTTGGACCTGGTCTCATCGTTGGTGAGACCGAACCCGCCGATCTCATGGCTGCCGGCGCCGCGGCCGGTCCCGAACTCGAAACGTCCCTGGCTCAGCTGATCGAGCATCGCGACCCGCTCGGCCAGTCGGACCGGGTGGTTCACGATGGGGTTCATGTTGAAAATGCCCGAGCCGATGTGGATTCGTTCGGTCTGTGCAAGGGCGTAGGCCATGAACGTCGCGCT
>JACZVV010000003.1 GCA_022572465.1 Chloroflexota bacterium | reverse complement strand
CCTCGACGAACTGCTGCCGGAATGGCGGGAACGATACCCCGGCTCCGAGGAGTTGAAGGTCGCCGTCATGGGGTGTGTCGTCAACGGGCCGGGAGAGTCGAGGGCGGCCCACATCGGGATATCGCTGCCGGGCAGCGGCGAGTCGCCGCGGGCCCCGGTCTTCGTCGACGGCGAGCGAGTGGGCTTTCTCGAAGGCGCAGGCATCGCCACCGATTTCGTTCACATGGTCGAAGAGTACGTCGAGAAGCGATGGGGCGGGTAGCGTCCGGCCCCCCTCGGTCGTACACTACCACTGTCATGGCACAGACCGCCGCCCCCACGACGAGCCTCGACGAGGCCTACTCCTATTGCGAGGGCCTCGCCAGGTCCCATTACGAGAACTTCAGCGTCGTCACGCGCTTCCTCCCCCGGCGGCTGCGGCACGCCATGTATAGCGTCTACGCCTTTTGCCGCCACACCGACGACCTGGGAGACGAGGCCGAGGGCGACCGCCTGGCGCTGCTGGACGAATGGGAGGACGACCTCCGCCGGACCGTCGACGGCGCTCCTCGCCACCCGATACTGCAGGCCCTTCAGCGGACCATCGAAGAGCACGCCATGCCGTTGAGTCCCTTCCTCAAGCTCGTCGAGGCCAACCGCATGGACCAGCGCACCCAACGGTACCCGGCCTACGACGATCTTCTCCACTACTGCGATCACTCGGCCAACCCCGTCGGCCGGATGGTGCTCTCCGTCTTCGGCTACAACGACGAGGAGCGCCAGCGGCTGTCCGACGCCACCTGCACCGCGTTGCAGCTGGCGAACTTCTGGCAGGATGTGCGACGCGATTTCGACATGGGCCGTATCTACCTCCCTCTGGAGGACATGGCGCGCTTCGACTACTCGGAGAGCGAGCTCCAAGCCGGCGTGGTCAACGACCGCTTCCGGAGCCTGATGGCCTTCGAGGTCGACCGGGCGAGAGAGCTGTTTCGTGAGGGCGTGAAGCTGGTCGACATGGTCGACGGCGAGCTGCGGGTGGACCTGAAGCTCTTCACGATGGGCGGCATGTCCGTTCTAGACGCCATCGAGAAGCAGGACTACGACGTGCTGTCGCGCCGGCCGGTGGTCTCCAAGGCCAGGAAGCTGCGGCTGATGGCGTCCGCGACGGTCCGACTCGCGGCGCAGCGCTTCACGGGCGGGCGCGGCCATGGCTAGCGTCGCGCGCCGGGATGGCGCCGTGGAGGAGAGCTACCGGTATTGCGAGGCCCTGACGAAAGAGCGCGCGGGGAACTTCTACTACGCGTTCTTCCCCTTGCCTCGCCCACAGCGCCAGGCCATCTACGCCGCCTACGCCTTCAGTCGAGCCTGCGACGACTACGCCGACGAGCCCACCGAGAACCAGCGCAAGCTGGAGCTGCTGGAGGGCCACCGGCGCACGCTCCATGAGACCTTCGACGGCCGTCCTTCCGGGCCGGTCTTCACGGCCCTGGCCGATGCCATCGAACGTTACGGCATTCCCCGCGAGTACTTCGACAGCCTCATCGATGGCGTGCTCATGGACCTGACCGTGAGCCGGTACGAGACCTTCGACGACCTGTACCGGTACTGCTACCAGGTCGCCTCGGTGGTGGGCCTCATCTGCATCGAGATCTTCGGCTACTCGGACCCCAAGGCCAAGGAGCACGCCATCGCGCTGGGCCTGGCCATGCAGTTGGTCAACATCATGCGCGACGTGAAAGAGGATGCGGAGCAGGGCCGCATCTACCTGCCGTTGGACGAGCTGCGCCGGTTCGGCTACGCCGAGTCGGACCTCTTTGGAGGCGTGACGAACGAGCCCTTCGTCGAGCTGATGAAGCACCAGGCGCAACGGGCGCGGCATTACTTCGACGAAGGTGGCCGGCTGCTGCCGCTGGTGCCGCTGCGCACCAGGGTGTGCCCCGCGATATTGCGGGGCCTCTATAGTGAGGTCTTGCGCCGGATAGAAGCGCGAGGTTTCGACGTGTACCAGGGCCGGGTCAGCCTGGCCGCTCGAGAGAAATTATGGCTCGCCGGGAAGCTATGGATGACAACGACGCTCAAGGGCCTGCTGCCGCTGGGACGGTCCTCGTCGTAGGCGGCGGGCTGGCCGGCATCTCGGCCGCCTGCGAGCTGGCCGATTTGGGCCACCGAGTGACCCTTCTCGAAAAGCGTCCTTTTCTCGGCGGGCGAACCTATTCCTTCTTCGACAAACAGACGGACTCCGAGGTCGACAACGGACAGCACATCTTCATGAAGTCCTGCACCGCGTACATCGGCCTCCTCGACCGCCTGAACGTCCGGCACAAGACCTACCTTCAATCCCGCATGCGCGTCACCGTCTACGACGCCCAGCGCCGGCCCTCGGCCCTGTACAGCTCGATGTTGCCTGCGCCGTTTCACCTGGTGTTGTCGTTCCTGCGCTACCGGCACCTGAGCTGGGGCGACAAAGCGGCGATCGCGCGAGCGGCCTTCGCCATACGGCGCATGTCGGAGGGCCGGCGGAAGGAGCTGGACGGCATCAGCTTTTGCGATTGGCTGTCGGCGCGGGGCCAGTCGGCCCGGGCGATCGAGGCCTTCTGGGACCTGATCATTCTGCCGGTGTGCAACGACGATTCCCGGCGGGTCAGCGCATCCCAGGCCATCATGGTCTTCCAGGACGGCTTCCTTGGCGGCCGTCACGCGGCGGATATCGGGTACGCGACCGTTGGCCTCTCGAGCCTCCTCGCGGGCGAGGCCCAACGGTATATCGAGCAGCGGGGCGGCAAGGTGATCGTTGGCAAGAGCCTCCAAAGCCTCGAAGGCGACCAGCAGGGCATCCGGTGCGCGCGGCTCTACAGCGGTCCGTCCATCGGAGCCGACGCCTATCTCCTCGCGGTGCCGCCTCGGCAGCTGGGCAAGCTGCTTCCCGAGACGCTGCGCAAGCACGAGTTCTTCGACCGCGCCAGCCGGCTGGCCATGTCGCCCATCGTCAACGTTCACCTGTGGTTCGATCGCCAGGTGACCGATCTGGAGTTTGCCGCTTTCCTGGACAACGACGTCCAGTGGGTTTTCAACAAGACGGCGATCTACGGCGAGGACGGCGGCCAGGGGCAGCGCTTGTGCATCTCGCTCAGCGCCGCCCACAAGTTCATCGACATGCCCAAAGACCAGCTGTACCGGTTGGTGGTCGACGAGCTGCGCCGGGCCATTCCGGCGACGGGCGAGGCGTCGGTGACCCGGTTCATCGTCGTGCGAGAGCGCTACGCTACGTTCGCGCCCCGGCCCGGATCGGCCGCCTACCGGCTGCCGTCCAGGACTCCGGTACGAAATCTGTTCCTGGCCGGCGCGTGGACCGACACCGGCTGGCCTTCCACCATGGAGAGCGCCGTGCGCAGCGGCGAAAACGCGGCCCGGGCGATCGCGACAGCGGCATGAAGAACGCCCTCATCCTGGCGCCCTTCTCGGACCGGCATCTGCAACGGCTGCGGCGATCGGTCCGCGTCAGCTACGAGAGCTGGCTGGATAGCGCCCTCCTTTACGACCCCGAGGAGCTGGCGCGGCGCTTGCGCCGGGAAAGCATCCACTTCCTGGTGGTCGAAGGCGACTTCGTGTTCGAGGAGACGATGGAACAGGCGCCGGAGCTGGAGCTGATCGGCATCTGCCGCAACGCTCTGAACCACGTGGACGTCGACGCCGCGACCGATCGAGGCATCCTGGTGGTCAACGCACCGGGGAGGAACGCCATCTCCGTCGCCGAGATGACGGTTGGGCTCATGCTGGCGCTGGCTCACCGCATCGCCGACGCCGACGCCTACGTGAAGGCGGGGCGTTGGGACGACCCCATCGGCGGCTACCGGGCGTTTCGGGGAACGGAGCTGGCGGGCAAGACGGCGGGCATCGTCGGCCTGGGCGCCATCGGCAGGTTGGTCGCCCGCCGGCTGCTCGCCATGGAGATGCGCCTCTGCGCCCACGATCCCTTTCTCGAACCGGAGCGGATTCAAGAGATCGGCGCGACGCCCGTTAGCCTGGAGGACCTGCTGGCCCAGTCCGACTACGTCCTCGTCCATGCCACGGCGAACGAAGAGACCATGGGCATGATCGCCGGTCCTCAGCTGGCGGCGATGAAGTCCACGGCCTATCTGGTCAACAGCTCCGCCGCCGGCGTCGTCGACGAAGCGGCGCTGACCCAGGCGTTGGAGCAGGGGAGCATCGCCGGCGCGGCTTTGGACGTGTTCGAAGGCCACCCGCTGCCGGAGAGCAGCCGCCTCCGGCTGTTTCAAAATGTGGTCCTGACGCCGCACATCGGGGGCGCGACCGACGAGACCGTCGAGCGCCAGTCGGCCATGATCGCCGAGGACGTGCTGCTGGCCGTGCAAGGCCGGCGGCCGGTGCGCCTGGTGAATCCCGAGGCGTGGGAGCGACGCCAATCGAGGCGTCAGAGGGTCACGGATGGCCCGGCCTGACGAACGCCACGTCGTGGCTATCGATATGGGGAGCAGCCGCCTCCGCTGCCTGGTGGTCGACCTGCGGGGCCGGATCGCCGGCCTGAGCCTCGCCGAGTGGGCGCCCGACGTCGTCGAAGAGCTGGCGCCCGTTGGCCGGGCCATCGATCCGAAGCGCACGTGGGAGCTGATCGCCCGGCTGGTGAGGTCGGCGCTGAGAGATGCCGGCGTGCGGCCCCGGCAGGTGGCCGCGGTCACCGCCACCAGCCAGCGGGAGGGGATCGTCCTTCTCGACGCCGACGGCGTGGAGCTCTACGCCGGCCCCAACTCGGACGCCCGAGCGTTTTTCGAGGGCCAGGCCATCGACGACGAGCATGGAGACGAGGTCTACCGCGTCACCGGCCACGTCCCGTCCCTTCTCTTCGTTCCCGCCAAGCTGCGGTGGTTTCGGCTCCACCAACCCGAGCTATTCGAGCGCATCCGGACCGTTCTCAGCCTGGACTCCTGGATATTGTTCAAGCTGAGCGGCGAGCCGGTGATCGAGCGCTCGGCGGCGGCGGAGATCGGTATGCTGGACGTGGCCCGAGGCGACCCGGCGACGGACCTGCTTCAACGTCTTGGCGTGCCCGGCGGCATTCTTCCGCGCCTGGTCGAGGCCGGTCAGCCCGTTGGCGAGATCGGCGAAAGCGCCGCCTCTCGAACCGGGCTGCCTCGCGGGACGCCGGTGGTCGCGGGCGGGCCCGACACCCAGTGCGGACTTCTGGGCATGGGCGTCGTCGGCGCCGGCCAGGTGGGTATCGTCGCCGGCTCGACAGCGCCGGTGCAGATGGCGCTGGACCGCCTGGTGCTCGACGACGAACGTCGCACGTGGAGCAGCTTGCACCTGTTGCCCGGCACGTGGGTCCTGGAGAGCAACATCGGGCAGGCGGGCACCGCGTTCGAATGGGTCGTCGAGACCGTCGCGCCGGGCGCCACGGCTCGAGATTTTCGCGCCATCGAGCGGATGGCGGCGCGCTCGCCGGCGGGCTCGGATGGCGTGCTGGCCTTCGTGGGCCCGCGCCTGGCCCACATGCGGGATCCGGGGCCCCGTTGGGGCGGTCTCCTCTTCCCGGTGCCTTCGCCCACCGGCCCCATCGACCGGGGCCAGCTCGTGCGGGCCGTCATGGAGAACGTCGCCTTCGCGATCAAAGCCAACGTGGCCCAGCTGGAGAGCATCGTGGGAGCCGGGGCGGAACAGGTCGCCCTCGGCGGCGGCATGGCCCGCAGCGCCACGTTCCGGCGGATCGTCGCCGACTGCCTGGGGAGGGAGATCCAGCGACCTCGCGCCCACGAGGTGACGAGCCTGGGCGCGGCGATGGCCGCCGCGGTGGGCGTTGGGGCCTACGCAGACCTCCGCGCCGCCGCCAAGGCGATGGCCAGGCTTGCCCCGCCGGTGACGCCTGACCCGGTGATGCAGTTGGAGTACGAGGAGCACTATCAGCGATGGTTGGCGGTGGGCGAGGGCCTGAAGGGCATGACCGACACGCTATAGGAGGTCGCGCCTGCCCGCCGTAGCCCATCCGCCGGAGTCGTATTTCCATACCCTCCCAGCGCGCCAACGCGTTGGTCGGCGAACGATTGGTCGAGGCGATTGGACATGCCGGTCGAGAGCGAAGGCCCATAGTGGCGAGCAAGCAGCATACCTCCGTGCCAAGAAACCCCGGCCAAGGCCGGGCAAACGTCAGCGACGTCGAACTGGTCTGGGAAGGCAAGGCAGCTCCTTCCAAGCGGCGGCCCCGCCCCCTCGCGCTGGTGGAGACCATTAGAGCCAAGGGCGAGGGCAGAGCCACGGGCGAGGGTGGAGCCGAGAGCGAGGGCGAGGCGCCGGGCGTACCGGACGGGTGGACCAACAAGCTCATCCACGGCGACAACGCGACCGCTCTGGCGTCGCTGGCCCCAACGTATCGGGGCGAGGTCGGCCTGATCTACGCCGACCCTCCTTTTGCCACCGGCGGCGAGTTCCGGCTCCGGCGGCCCGATGGGAGCAAGGCCGGGGAGACGGCCTACAGCGACGCTTGGGGGCCGGGGCTAGCGTCGTACCTCCAGATGCTCTACGAGCGTTTGGCCCTGATGCGGGAGCTGCTGGCCGAGCGAGGCACGCTCTACCTCCACGTCGATTGGAGGGCCGGCCATTACGCCAGGGTGATGCTGGACGAGCTCTTCGGCCGGCCCGCGTTCCGAAACACCATCGTCTGGCACTACGGAGGCCGAGGTGCCAAGGCCATCGCGGGCCAGTTCCCCCGCAACCACGACATGCTCCTCGTCTACGCCAAGTCGCCCGGGGCTGCCTTCAACCGTTTGCGGCAGGTCCGGCGGGTGCCGGTTGAGGAAGCGCCCCGCAGAGGCTATCGCCGCGACGCCGACGGACGGTGGTTCAAGACGGCGCCTCGGGGCGACTACACCGACGCCAGCATCCGCCGGTTGGAGCAGGAGGGCCGAATCTACCGGACGCGGACGGGCAGAGAGCGCGTCAAGTATTTCCTCCCCGTCGAAGGTGGCCACGTCCTGGACGAAAAGCTGCTCGGCGATGTTTGGGACGACATCGGCGACATGATGCACGCGCCCGCCGCCGAGCGCACCGGTTTCCCGACCCAGAAGCCGGAGGCGCTCTTGGCCAGGATCATCGAGGCGTCGTCCAAACCGGGCGATCTGGTGGCCGACTTCTTCTGCGGCTCGGGGACGACGGCCGCGGTGGCCGAGCGTTTGGGCCGCCGATGGATCGCTTGCGACTCCAGCCTTGCCGCCATCGACATCGCCCGGCGCCGCTTGACGTCCATGCCTCGTCACGGGCCGTTCGATCTGCTGTCCGCCACCGCTGGCGCCGGCTGAGGTGGCTGAGCCACGTCGACGTTTCCGGACCAATGTCGAAGCGGCTCAGCCGCCTGAGCCACACCAGCTTCTCCGGCCCACGTCGCCCAATCACATGGGTCGTCCGTTTGAACTGTCATGCTTGAGCCCGATGTAATCGGGACGAAGGGTGACAGTTGAAAGGCCCTCGGCGAGCGATGAGCGGCGTTCCGCGACGGCGACTCGACGTGGTACACTTTTCCGCGACGCCGGAGGCAAAACGAAGGCCATGGCTATCGAGAACGAACCGCAGGACGCCGTCCATTTCGAAGAGGGCCTGGTCCACCTGGCCGATATGCTGGAGCTGGCTGACCCTCGCCGGAAAGAGGGCCAGGAGAAGATCAGCCAGACGGGACTGGCGATGCCGATGGGCGGCACCTACGAGGAGTGGAAGGGGTTCTGCTTGAACGTCGCAGCCCAACTCAAGGACACGCTGAGCCAGGCCGACTCAGACGACGCTCGGGCCACGATCGACGCGGCCATCGATCGCATCGAGCAGATGCTCCAGTAGACGGGCGATCAGCCCTTCCTACCGAACCAGCGACGGAACAGTCCTCGCTTGGCTGGCGGCCGTTCGGGGCCGCCGGGCGAGTCGTCGATGGGCCGGCCCCGCCAGGACTTGCCGTATCCCGTCGTCTCTTCGAACGTGCGTCCGCCGCGGATAACGGCAAGGAAGTAAGCGCCCAGCAGCAGGCCGAGGCCCAGGATCGCGATGGGGGGGCTTCTCATGACCAGCGCGACAACCAGCACCAGGGCGCCGGTGAAGCCGGCCTTGGTGGGCGTCAGCCATCGCAGCAGCCTGAAGAGCTCCAGCCCGACCCCCTCCTTGAACCGCTGCTGAGCGTCTTTGAAAAGCTGACCCATTGATTGCCGGGGCGTCAGGTCCCCGCTCTGCCGCATGATCTCGTCGATCTCTTTTTCGAACTTCTCGGGCATCGCCCCCTCCATGGCCCGCCAAAACGGCCGCCATTCAGTCCCTACGGTAGGTGCTCCGGATACCGCGTTCCGATGTGGCCCTTCTTCTCAAAATCGATAATATCGCCGGCGCTCATCGCCAGCAGCTCCTGGTAGACGTACTCGTTGTGCTCGCCCAGCCTCACGGGCGGCGTCCGGATCTCGTTGGGCGTCTCCGAGGCCGACCACATGATGCCCGGGTACTTGTGGGTCCCGGCATCGGCGTGGGTCAGCTCTTTGAAAAAGCCGAACCCGTTGATCTGCGGGTCGTTGTACAGGTCGCGATCGTCCAGCACCGCCCCCGCTGGGACCCCCTCGGCCTGGAGCAGCCTCATCGCCTCGTCCGGCGATCGCTCCCGAGTCCACTCCTCGATGGAGGTGTCCATCTCGTCCTGATTCTTCCACCTGCCGATTCCGGTAGCGAACCGTGGGTCGCCGCACCAGGCGGGATTGCCTATGGCTCGACACAGGCCCTGCCACTGCCGGTCGCTTCCCACCACTATAGTAACCCAGCGGTCGTCGCCACGGCAACGGTAGACGCCGTGAGGCGCCGCCGACGGATGACGGTTGCCGATGGTGTCGCGGACGCGGCGATTCATGGTGTAGTCCATCACCGCTTCGCCGAGATAGGGCACGAAGTTCTCCGCCTGGGCCAGCTCGATAAGCTGCCCTTTGCCGGTGCGGCGGCGGTGACGCAACGCCATGACCACCGCCAGGGCTCCGTTCACTCCCGCCGCGGCGTCGCCCAAGTAGACGTCGTCGCGCCCCGTTGCCGGGTCCATGTCCGGATACCCTCGCAGCAGGGAGTGGCCCGCCGTCCCTTCGAGCTGCACGCCGAAGGAGCGATAGTTCTTGTACGGCCCGCTGAGGCCGTAGGCCGGCATCCGGAGCGCGATCAAGTCCGGCCTGTGCTCGACCAGTTCTTCGTAGGTTACGTGCAGCTTCTCGATGGTTTCGGGCACGTTGTTCTCCACGAAGACGTCGCAGATGTTGACCAGCCGATGAAAGAGATCGAGGCCTTCGGGGAGGCGCAGGTCCACCGTCATGCTGAGCTTGTTTCTGGCGTGGCTCTGGAAGATTGGGTACCGGTTCCAGGGCTGGTCTCCCGGGTCCCAATCCGGGTAGGTCATGCCCCAGCTCTTGCGAAGGCGCGGCAGCTCCTTGGGAGGATGGGCCATGTGGCCCCTGGTGCTGGGCTGAAGGACTTGAATCGACTCGATGCGGATGACCTCGGCGCCCCAATCGGCTAGCAGCATGGTGCAGTGGGGGCCGGCCCACACCGCCGTCAGGTCCAGAACCCGGATGCCGTCGAGGGGAAGCGCCATGGGTTGCCTCTTTTAGATCACGCCCATGCGCTTGAGCCGGACCAGGGCCTGGCGATCGTAGCCCAGCATCTCGCCGAACACGGCCTCGTTGTGCTCCCCCAGGACCGGCGCCGGATTGCGGAGCTGCCAGGGCGTCTCGTTCATGATGAATGGACGGCCCGGCTGGGTCACGACGCCCGCGACCGGATGGTCCACGGTAGCCCAGAACCCGCGTTCCTGGAAGTGCCCGTCGGCCAAGAGGTCCGCCGAGTCGTACAGCGGGCCCGATGGAAGACGGTGGCTCTGGGCAATCTGGAAGAGATCCCGCTTGGTGTGCTCCATTAGATAGGGAATGTAGTAGGCGTCGAACTCCTCGGAAGCCCCCGGTTGGGAGCGGGCGACGAGGTCGCTGAATCGGGGGTCCTCCACCAGCTCGGGCTGGCCCATCATGCGGAGAACGTCTTCGAAGCGGTGCGACGACCCCATGATGTTGACGTAGCCATCGCCGCAGGGCCGGACGCCCACAGCCGTGGAAGCGCCCACGGGACTCCGCACGTTCCGCTCGCCGGTGTACTGGTAGCCGATCAGCATGGTAGTGCGGCGGTCCTGGGAGGACGCCTGGGTGCGGAACAGCGACACGTCGAGGTGGTCGCCCTGGCCCGACGCCTCGGCCGAATACAGGGCCATGGAGGTCGCCACGGCGCTCGCGGCGCCGACCTGGTATTGGACCACGTTGTCGCCGAGGCTCATCGGCTCGCGCTCCGGAAGGCCGGTGGCCCACATGGGGCCTCCCGTCGCGTAGGTGACGATCTCGGCCGACTTCCAGTCGCGATACGGCCCCCTCTGGCCGAAGTTGGACACCGAGGTCATCACCAGCCGCCGGTTGCGGGCCCGCAGAGTCTCGAAGTCCAGCCCCAGCGACGGCATGACTCTCGGAGCGAAGCTCTCCACCACTGCGTCGGCGCCCTCGAGCAGCTCGAAGAAGAGCTTCTTGCCGGTGGCGGTCTTGAGGTCCAGCGTGACGCTTCGCTTGTTGGTGTTCAGGTGAAGAAAGAGGCCGCTCTTCTCGGGATGGACGTCGTCGCCGGCGAAGGGTCCCATCCGCCGCGCCAGGTCGCCGATCCCCGGACGCTCGATCTTGATGACGTCGGCGCCGTAATCGGCTAGCAGCTTGGTTCCGTAGGGGCCGGAGATGATCTGGGTCAGGTCGAGGACCCGGACTCCGCTCAGAGCCTGCGGCGGCGTGGCCAACGTTCCCTCCCAGCGGCAAGTTCGCCCAATTATACGCGGGTGGATGCCAAGAAGGAACAAGGGGCAAGGAACAGGAACGAGGCGGAAGGACTATGCGGAGGCGGGGCGGGCGCTAGGCTTGGCTGGACGAGACCGGCGCCAGGTCGAAATCGTTGTCGAACAGTTCGTAGAGCCGGGCCAGGTCTTCCGCGGAGATCGCCTCCAGGTCCGACGCCGCGGCGAACTCCAAGAGCTGGGGCTCGTTGGTCAGGTTCGGCAGAACGGAGACGATGTTCTTCTCAGCCAGGCAGAACTGCACCGCCGCCTGTCCGATGGTCATGTCGTAGTGCTCGGCGAGGAACCCCAGCTGCTTGACCTTCATGAGGCTCGTATCGAGCCACTCCTTCTTGCGGTGGGAGCGATGGTCGCTCTCGGGGAACACCGTGTTCTCGTCCACGGTGCCGTCCAGCAGCCCACTGGCGTGAGGCACCCGCGAGAGCAGGCCCGTGTCGGTCGCCTCCGCGATGGGAAAGAAACGCCGCGACGGCTCCTGCTCCAGGATGCTGTGAATGATCTCCACCGAGTCGACGTGACGCTCCTCCATCGACGCCTGGCCTTCCTCGAACCAGCCGATGTCGGGGCCCAGGGAAGAGCCCCAATAGCGGACCTTGCCCTCTCTCTTGAGCTGCTCCAGGGTGTCGAAGATGGCATCGTCACCGATGGCATCGATACGGGGATTGTGGAGCTGGTAGAGATCGATATAGTCGGTGTCCAGCCGTTTCAGGCTCTCTTCGCAAGCTTTGCGGATGAACTCGGGCGACCAGTCCTGGGGAAGCTCCTTGTGGCCGGTGCGCTCGCCGGCGTAGGTGTACCAGTCGTAGCCGAACTTGGTGGCGATGACAATGTCGTGGCGGCGGCCTTTGAACGCCTTGGCCAGAATCGTCTCGCCCATGCCGTTGCCGTAGGTGTCGCCAGTGTTGTAGAAGTTGATCCCCAGGTCCAGGGCCTTCTGAAGCAGCTTGACGCCGTGGGTCTCGTCTTCGACGCCCCACCAGTTGGTGGCGACCGTCCATACGCCGAAACCGACCTCCGACAGATTCAGGCCCGTCCGGTTGAGCTTACGATATCTCATGGGCTTCCTCGCTTTTTCCTGCGGGTGAATGAGCCGCGCGAACCGGCGGCTGCCTCAACTATAGCATCCGCTCGTGCGAGGCGTCCTCGGGGTCGGCCCGGGGTCTTTTCATTGCCACCCCTTCGGCTTCGCTCAGTGCAGGCTCTGAGCCCCGACCTCTCCCGCGGGACGCGGGGCTTGCCGGGACGCAGAGTCTCGTGGGAAGGGAGGCGCCGGGACTCGTTTGCCACATGCGCCGGCAGACATTGTAAGAAAGATTTAAAGACGCCCGCGCGCGCCACCCCAGTGAAAGCTCTTGACTTTCCCTAATGGCTAGAGCGTATAATGCCGCGGCGGAGGAGCCGGGTTCACCGGATGCCGGGGCTTCCCGCAAAAGATTCCATTCTGGAGGAGCTGATGAAACAGAAAAGGTTCGTAGCGTTCGGAAGCCTCTTGGTCGTCATCGCCATCGTGGTCGCGGCCTGTAACGGCGGCGACGCGACGCCCGTGGTGCAAACGGTTATCGTGCAGGCGACGCCCGAGCCGGTATCCAACCGCCTGGATGTCGTCCAAGACCGCGGCCGGCTGATCTGCGCCGGACGAACCGACCTCGCCGGATTTGGGTTCTTGGACTCGGCCGGCATCAACCGCGGCTTCGATATCGACCTCTGCCGGGCCATCGCGGCCGCCATCTTCGGTGATGGCAACGCCCTGGAAGTCGTGCCCATCACGGCATCCGAGCGCGGCCCCACGATTCAAGCCGGCGAGGTAGACGTCCTGTCCCGGAACGTGACCTGGACCTCGACTCGCGATTCCCAGTGGGGCAACTACACCACCATCATGTTCTACGACGGACAGGGCTTCATGGTGCCCAAACGGCTCGGATTCGACAGCGCCCTGGACCTGGACGGCACCACCGTCTGCGTGACCAGTGGCACCACCACCGAGCTCAACCTGGCCGACTTCTTCCGGCAACACAATCTGGATCTGGAGACCGTGGTCTTCGAGGACACCGCCTCGGTCTATGGAGCCTACGAGGCGGGTCGCTGCGACGCCACCACCAGCGACAAGTCGCAGCTGGCCGCCATTAGAAGCGGCTTCAGCGACCCCGACGCCCACGTCATCCTGCCTGAGACGATCTCCAAGGAGCCCCTGACCCCGGTCGTCGCTCATGGGGACGACGGGTGGTTCGACCTGGTCAAGACGGTCATGTGGGTGCTGATCAACGCCGAGGAGCTGGGAGTTACCCAGGCCAACGTGGAGCAGCAGCGGGGCAGCGACAACATCGTGATCCGACGGATGTTGGGCGTCGAGGGCGAGTTCGGGCAGTCCGATCTGGGCTTGAAAGCGACCTTTGCCGTGGACGTCATCAAGGCAGTGGGCAACTACGGCGAGATCTACGACCGGTACATGGGCCCCAACGGCGAGTCCTTCACGCTCCCGCGGCAGCAGAACGAGTTGTGGACCAACGGCGGCCTAGTCTACGCGCCGCCCCTTCGCTAGTTCGCACGGTCGATGAAGTGAGCACATACAGGCTCGGGAGGCCGGGCCTGTATGTGCTTTTTCATATGCGGTCGCGGGGCCAAACGCTCGGATGCGCATCCTAACGTACCGTGGCACTCCTCTCTGGCGCGACGCCCGCGTGCTGCGCGCTGTCACCCAGATCGTCTTCGTCGTCATCGTCGTCGCCATCGTCGTCTACTTCGTCAGGAACGTCTTCGAAGCCGCGGATGAACGTGGCCTGAAGCTGGGCTTCGGTTTTCTCGAGGAGGAGGCCGGCTTTCCCATCGCGGAATCGGTCATCGGCTACACCGAGTCGGACTCCTTCCGGCACGCCTTCATAGTGGGAGTGGTCAACACCATCAAGGTGGCCCTGATAGGAATCGTGGCCGCCACCGTGCTGGGCCTCATCGTGGGCGTTTCGCGGCTTTCCAGCAACTGGTTGGTCAAGAGCATCACCAGCGTCTACGTCGAGATCATTCGAAACGTCCCCCTCTTGGTGCAGCTCTTTTTTTGGTACTTCGGGATCTTTCTGCTGCTGCCGGTGGTCCAGGAAAGCCTGCGCCTGCCGGGCCCCATCTACGTCAACAACCGGGGCGTCTTTTCGGTGTGGGCCAACACCACGTCGTCGTTCGATTCGTGGCTGCTGTTCGTTCTGGGCGGAGTCGTGCTCGCCGTGGCGGTGAGGGTGATCTTGGGCCGGATCCAGATCGAGACCGGCCGAAACACGCATCCCAACGTGGCCGCGGCGCTGGCCCTGGTGCTCCTGCCAACCTTGGGGTGGTTCTTGGTGGGGGAGAGCCCTCTCATACGCGAGACGCCCGTTCTGGAGCGTTTCAACTTCGTTGGCGGCGCGCGGGTAACGCCCGAGTTCGCGGCCTTGCTCACCGGCCTGGTGGTGTACACCGCCGCCTTCATCGCCGAGATCGTGCGCGCCGGCATTCAATCGGTCCAGCGCGGCCAAACCGAGGCGGCGCGGGCCCTTGGCCTCAGCGATGCGCAAACCCTCCTGTCCATCGTCTTTCCCCAGGCCTTGAGGGTGATCATCCCGCCGATGATTAGCCAGTTCTTGAACCTGACCAAGAACTCCAGCCTGGCCATAGCCATCGGCTATCCCGACCTGTACGCCATCAGCAGGATCATGATCAATCAGGCCGGCCGAGCGGTGCCGATCATGCTGCTGATCATGGCCGCTTATCTGGCCATGAGCTTGACCTACGCCATCATCGGGAACATCTACAACCGGCGAGTGCGGTTCACGGAGCGTTGACGGTGACAACCTCCCCCGAAATTCTGAAGCCGCCCGTCATCACTACGGGCCCCATAGGTTGGATCAGGACCAACCTGTTCAGCACCCGTTTGAACGCGCTGCTCACCGTCGTCGTGATCGCGCTCCTCTATTTTTTGCTGAGGCCATCCCTCACCTGGCTGTTCTTCGACGCGGAATGGGCCGCCGTCACCTCCAACCTGAAGCTGTTCGCCGTGGGCCAATACCCCTCGGACGAGATGTGGCGGGTCGGCGTCGTGGTGCTCATCGTCTCGTTGCTCGCAGGACTCTCTTGGAGGGTGTGGAGCGGCGTCGCGCGGACCTTCGCGCGAGCCGGAGGGGTGATCTTCGTCGCCATGGCCTTCGTTCCGTTGAGCCTCGACTCCTTGGACGTCGAGGCCAGGCTCTGGATTCTTGCCAATCCGTTCGTGATCGGGCTGGGTTACTTGCTCGCCCGGGTGATCAACGTTCCGCCTGGCCGGCTCATCATCGCCTGGGCCGCGGCGTTCGTGTTGGTCCTGTTCCTGCTCCGCGGTTCCGGATGGATGCCTGGACTCCCCGAGGTCAGGACCACCCAGTTGGGCGGGCTCATGCTCACCATTCTCCTGTCCGTGGTGGGGATCGTGGCCTCTTTCCCCCTCGGGGTTCTCCTTGCCTTGGGACGCCGCAGCTCGCTGCCAGCGGTCAGCATGTTCTGCACCTTGTTCATCGAGCTGATCCGGGGCGTTCCTCTGATTACGCTGCTGTTCATGACGCAGATCATTCTGCCGCTGGTGCTGCCGCAAGACACGTTCCTCGACTTCATCGTCCGCGACCGCGTCATGCGGGCGTTCGTGGCCATCACCGTGTTCAGCGCCGCCTACATGGCCGAGAACGTTCGCGGAGGGCTCCAGGCCGTGCCGCTGGGTCAGATCGACGCGGCCAAGGCGCTGGGCCTCAACGGGTTCAACGTCACGCTCTACATCGTTCTGCCCCAGGCCTTGCGAGCGGTGATCCCCGCTATCGTCGGCCAGCTCATCACGCTCTTGAAAGACACGAGCCTCGTTGCTATCGTGGCCTTGCTCGACATCGTCGGCATCGGGAGGTCGATCATCTTGGGGAACGTGGAGTGGCGAGGCTCCCAACGCGAGGTGTACCTGTTCCTCGCGGCGGTCTTCTGGATCTTCACCTACTCGATGTCCTATGCCAGCCGTAGACTGGAAGAGGCGCTGGGCGTTGGCCGGCGATAGAAGCCGTTGCCGGCTCGACCAGGGTGCGCATGCTAACGAGGCGGGTCGTCCGCGACCGATTGGAGGAGTCCCGTGACGGGTGAAGAGCGTCCGGCGGCCGACGACATCATCGTTTGCCGGGAAGTGCACAAGTGGTTCGGTGACTTCCATGTGCTGCGGGGTCTCAGCATCACGGTGAAGCGGGGCGACGTGGTGGTCGTCTTCGGCCCGTCGGGTTCGGGGAAATCGACCTTCATTCGCGTCATCAACCGCCTGGAGGAGCATCAGCGGGGCGACGTCATCGTCGACGGCATCGAGCTGACCCATGACATCCGGAACGTGGAACTGGTGCGCAGGGAAGTCGGGATGGTGTTCCAGTCGTTCAACATCTTTCCCCATCTGACGGTGATGCAGAACATTACGCTCGCTCCGATGCGAGTCCTGCGCCGGCCTCGGTCGGAGGCGGAGAAGCAGGCGATGGAGCTCCTGGAGCGGGTGGGCATCCCCGAGCAAGCGGCCAAGTATCCAGCCGAGCTTTCGGGCGGGCAGCAACAGCGGGTGGCCATCGCCCGGGCCCTGGCGATGCAACCCAAGATCATGCTCTTCGACGAGCCGACGTCGGCCCTGGACCCCGAGATGATCAAAGAGGTGCTGGACGTGATGCGGGAGCTTGCCGGGTCCGGCATGACGATGATCGTGGTGACCCACGAGATGGGATTTGCCCGCGAGGTCGCCGACCGCATGGCCATGTTCGACGAGGGCACCATCATCGAAGAGGGAACGACGGCGCAGGTCTTCGACAACCCGCAGCACGAGCGAACCAAGCTCTTCCTTTCGCAGATCCTGTGATTCGAGAGGGACGCCCGGCCATGCCCAATCGAGCGCCGTCCGCGACGACATCGCGCCCGTTCGGACGCATGCTGCCGAGCATGCGGACCCGGCCGCCAGGCCCAGCGTCGAAGCGGCTCGCCCGCGAGCTGGCGCGATTCGAGTCGCCCGGCGTCTCCACCATCGGCACAGGCGACCTGCCCATCGTGTGGGAGCGGGCGCGGGGCGCCAACGTGCTCGACGCCGACGGCAACGTCTACATCGACCTCACGGCTGGTTTCGGCGTCGCGAACCTGGGTCACGCGAATCCTCGGGTGGCCGCCGCGGTCCGCAAGCAGAGCCGGGCGATGCTCCATGGGCTGGGCGACGTTCATCCCAACGTCGTCAAGGTCGAGCTGGCCCGCCGCCTCGCGGAGCTTGCGCCGGGCAGCGGCAACAAGGTCATCTTCTGCACCAGCGGCTCCGAAGCCGTCGAAGTGGCGTTGAAGACGGCAACGCTGGCGACGGGCCGGCACGGCGTCCTGGCCTTCACCGGCGGCTTTCACGGTCAGTCCTACGGCGCGCTCGCCGTCACCGACCGCGAGCAGTTCCGCCAACCGTTCCTTCCCCAGCTCAACCCGCGCGTCGCCCGAGCGCCCTACCCCTACTGCTACCGCTGCCCCTTGGGCCTGACCTACCCAACGTGCGATATCGCCTGCCTGGCGCCCGTGGAGCAGGCCCTGGACAGTCCACCGGCCGGCGTTGGACCCATCGGGGCCGTGGTCATCGAGCCGGTCCAGGGCCGGGAGGGCGAGATCGTCCCGCCGCCCGACTACCTGCCGCGGCTCAAAGAAGCGTGCGCCCGGCGGGAGGTCCTGCTGATCGTCGACGAGCTGATCACCGGATTTGGCCGCACCGGCGCGTGGTTCGCGGTGGACCACTGGGACGTGGAGCCGGATATCATGTGCGTGGGCAAGGCGATGGCGGGGGGCATGCCCATCGCCGCCTGTATCGCCCGGGGCGAAGTGATGGACGCCTGGGCGCACGACGAGCCGGAAGCGCCCCACTCCAGCACGTTCATGGGACACCCGCTTGGGGCCGCGGCGGCCCTGGCCGTCATCGACGAGATGGAGCGGAGGCGCATCCCCGAGCGGGCGTCGGCGCTCGGCGGGTGGCTGCTGCGGCGATGCCGCGAGCTCCAGCAGCGGCACGAGGTCGTCGGCGACGTACGGGGCCTGGGCATGATGGTGGGCATCGAGCTGGTCACGGACCGGCAGACCAGGGCGCCGGCATCGGCCGAGGCGTCGGCGGCAATCCGGGCGGCCCTGGAGCGAGGCGTCATCCTGCTGGCCGGCGGCTCTCGCGGCAACGTCCTGTCGCTGACGCCGCCCCTGACGATCACGAGGCCCCAGCTCGAGCATGCGTTGGCCGTGCTGGACGAGGCCCTGGGGACAGCGATCGACTCCCCTTGAATCCCGCTCTGGTTGGCTGTTGACGGCCTCCGTACTCGGGGCTACGATTCGATTCGTTCGACGGCGTCCAGCGGCGCAAACCCATGACGATGGCCCGCATTGCCTCAAAAAAATAGTGGAATGACCACCACGCACCGGACCGCCCACGAGATGCGGGTCTACCCCCTGGACCCCCAGGAGCTGACCCAGGAGCAGATCGCCGTCATCTTCGCCATGACCTCTCGAAGCCCCGAGGCTTTCGACGAGATCAAGGAACGGGTCACCGAGGCCAAGGCGGCCGACTTCAACGAGAAGTGGGTGGTGGGCTACGGCCACGCCTCGGTGGCCGAGCACGCCGTCATCCACATGGCGGTGGAGAATATCTCCCGTCTCGCGTGCGATGAGTTGGAGGACAACCGCCTGGCGTCCTTCACCGAGAAGTCGTCCCGCTACCAGGTGCTGGAGCGGGGCAGCTACCACGTCCCCGCCGAGCTTCGCGGCCACGAGCTGGAGCGGACCTTCACCGAGACCTGCGACTTCCTGTTCGAGACGTATCACGCCCTGCTGGAGAAGACTCAGGCGTACCTGAAGTCCCAGCACCCACAGCGGGAGGGCGAGCGGGACGGGGCCTACAACCTGCGCATCCGGCGTGAGGCCACCGATAGCTGCCGCTTCGTCCTGCCCGCCGCCACCCTGACCAACGTGGGCGTCACCATGAACGCGCGGTCGCTGGAGCATGCCATCACCAAGCTGCTGAGCTCGGAGCTGGCCGAGAGCCGCGAAATCGGGAAGCGGCTCCGAGCGGAGGGACGAAAGATCGCACCGACGCTGGTCAAGTACGCGGAGGACAGCGAATATTTCATCGGCGCACAGAAGAATCAGTGGGCTTTTGATCGGAAGCGACGGGAGAGGTTTTGGAATTCCATCGAGAAAGAATCGGACAACAACGGATCGCAACTCTCGTTCGATTCTTTAGGAACCGAAGTTGATGTCGCGCAGGTAAAGGCGACTCTCGTCTATTTCGATCGTTCTGCCGTGGATCGGCTAGTGGAAGCCTTGCTTTACCGCGTTTCCGGTAGGCCCTACAAGCGAGTGGAGTATTCAGTACGTCGAATGAGCGAGCGGCAGAAAACCGAATTGATTGACATGGCGCTGAGCGGTCTTGGTGATTTCGATCCCCCCTTGAGGGAGCTGGAAAACATCGATTATCTGTTTGAGCTCGAGATGGACTACGGGGCCTACCGTGAATACAAGCGCCATCGCATGCAAACAACCCTTTCGCAACCGCTTAATGCGCGGTATGGACACCTCGTCCCTCGATTGATCGAAAGGGCGGGTGCAGGTCGGCTTTTTCGTGAAGCCATTAAGAAGACGGATCACGCTTTCCGCCAGGTTGAGAAAGTTCATCCCTCGGTTGCTCGTTACTTGGTAACTCATGCCCATATGACCCGGACACTCGCAAAACTGAATCTCCGCGAATGTTACCATCTCCTGAAACTCAGGCTGTCGAGTCAAGCACATTTCACGATCCAAGAATTGGCACGACAGATGCACAGGCACATTGAAAACGTGCATCCGCGGCTCATCAGATACATCCGCCTGCGCGACGAGGCGGAGTAGCTGCCGCGTCGCAGGCGAGATTTCTGGACACAGGTTCCTGCATCCAACCCTTATGGCTGGCGCGACCGCGCCCACCTGGCACGCCGGATTTCGGCGAAGGGGGTGGGGCCGTTCCACCCAGGGTGTCGAAGTTGAGGGATAACCTGTCGACAAGTGCGGGATGGCCTCCAACGACACTCCTGTTGCAACGGAAGCGCCCGTGATATACTTTTATCATAGAAGTTAAGCTTTGTTGGTTTCGATGGCGTGAGAGCGATGAGCGCCGAGATTCAACGCAGACTGCCTCCGTGGTTCAAGGTCCGCTTTCCCGGCGGGGATAACTATGTCAAGTTGAAGCGGCTGGTGCGGCAGGAGAAGCTCCACACCATCTGCGAAGAGGCTCGCTGCCCCAACATGGGCGAGTGCTGGGAGTACGGCACGGCCACGTTCCTGATCCTGGGCGACGTCTGCACCCGGGCCTGCGCCTACTGCGCCGTCACCAGCGGCCGGCCTCACGGCCTCGATTTGGGCGAGCCGGAGCGCGTCGCCGGCGCGGTCCACACGCTGGGCCTCCGCCACGCCGTGGTCACCTCCGTCAATCGGGACGATCTGCCCGACGGCGGGGCCGCTGTTTTTGCGTCCACCATCCGCCGCATCCGGTCCCGAGCGCCCGGCTGCGCCGTCGAGGTGCTCATCCCCGACTTCGCCGGCTCGCGAGAGGCCTTGCGGACCGTCGTCGATGCGGCGCCGGACGTGCTGAACCACAACATCGAGAGCGTCGCCCGATTGTTCCCACGAGTGCGTCCCAAGGGTTCCTACCAGCGCTCCGTGGAGCTTCTGGCCCAGGTCAAGGAGTGGGAGCCCGAGATGGTGACCAAATCGGGGATCATCCTCGGCATGGGTGAAACCAAGGACGAGGTCCTGGAGACGATGTTCGACGTCCGCGAGGCCGGATGCGACGTGCTGACGATCGGCCAGTATTTGAAGCCTTCGCCGAAGCACATCGCCATCGACCGTTTCTACCATCCCGACGAGTTCGCCGAGCTGAAGCGCCAGGGACTGGCCATGGGATTCCGGCACGTGGAGTCGGGCCCTCTGGTCCGCAGCTCCTACCACGCCCACGAGCACGTCGCCACTCCTCCCGGCGAGCGAGAGAGGACGTTGGTTGGCTAACGACTACGACCTGGTGCTCCTCGGCGGCGGGCCCGGCGGTTATACCGCCGCTATCCGGGCCGCCCAGCTTGGTTTGAAGACCGCGGTGGTGGAGCGCGACCAGCTCGGCGGCGTCTGTCTGAACTGGGGCTGCATCCCCAGCAAGGCCCTGCTTCGCAGCGCCGAGGTCCTCCGATTGTTCCGCCGGGCCGGCGAGTTCGGCATCACCTACGACAATCTCCAGTACGACCTGGGGGCCGCCGTCGATCGCAGCCGCAAGGTCGTCCAGAAGATGGTCAAGGGTGTCGCGTATCTCTTCAAGAAGAACAAGATCGACCTGGTCCGCGGCACCGGCCGGCTGACCGGCCCCGGCGAGGTCGTCATCGATGGCGACGGGCAGCGATTGAAGGCGAAGAGCGTCATCATCGCCACGGGCGCCCGGGCCAAGGACCTGCCGGGCCTCGAGGCGGACGGCTCGACGATCATCACCAGCCGGGAGGCCCTGGAGCTTCGAGAGCCGCCAGGTTCGATCGCCATCATCGGCGGCGGCGCCGTCGGTGTCGAGTTTGCCTACTACTACCGGGCCTATGGGTCCGAAGTATCGATCATCGAGATGCTGCCCCATCTGCTGCCTACCGAGGACGAGGAGATCAGCAGACAGCTGGAAAGGGCCTTGTCCCGCCAGGGGATCGCGGTCAAAGCCGGTTTCACCGTCGAGAGGACGGAACGGGTCAACGGGCGCGTCAAGCTGACCCTGGGCCCGGCGGGCGAGGGCGGAGAGGTGGAATGCGATACGGTGCTCCTGGGCGTGGGAGTCGAACCCAACTCCGGCGACATCGGCCTGGAGGAGCTGGGCGTGGAGACGGACCGCGGCTTCGTCAAGATCGACGACCGCATGGAGACCAACGTCGCCGGGGTCTATGCCATCGGCGACGTCACCGGCAAAATGCTTCTGGCCCACGTGGCGTCGGCGCAAGGCGTGACCGCCGTTGAGGCGATCGCCGGCCGCGAGCCTCCGCCGCTGGCCTACGAAGACATGCCCAGGGCCACCTATTGCCAACCTCAGGTAGCCAGCATGGGCCTGACGGAGCGGGCGGCCCAAGAGCGGGGACACGAGGTCAAGATCGGCAAGTTCCCCTTCTCGGCCAACGGCAAGGCGGTAGCCCTGGGCGACAGCGAGGGTTTCGTCAAGATCGTGGCCGACGCGAAGCACGGCGAGATTCTGGGCGCCCACCTGATCGGGCACGACGTGACCGAGCTGCTCGCCGAGCTTTCGATGGCCCGTATGTTGGAGGGCACCGTTCGCGAGTTGGGCAAGACGGTGCACGCTCATCCCACCATGTCGGAGGCCCTGATGGAAGCGGGGCTGGGCGCCATAGGAGAATCGCTGAACGTCTAAATCGATGCTTGCTTACCTGGGAGGCCCACCATGGCCATGACGTTGAAAGAGCTTGCGATCAAGAAACCGGTCGCCCTGGATCTGTATCGCAAGATGGTCCTGATACGCCGGTTCGAAGAGAAGGCCAGCGAAATGTACGGGCGGGCGAAGATCGGCGGCTTTCTCCACCTGTACATCGGTGAGGAGGCGGTCGCCGTGGGCACCATCCCTCCGCTGGAGCCGCGCGACTACATCGTCACCCACTACCGCGAGCATGGGCACGCCCTGGCCCGGGGCCTGGAGACCCGGCGCATCATGGCCGAGCTGTTCGGCAAGGCCACCGGCACCAGCAAGGGCAAGGGCGGCTCGATGCACCTGTTCGACGCCTCCAAGGGATTCATGGGCGGCTACGCCATCGTCGGCGCCATGATGCCCATCGCCACCGGACTGGCCCTGGCCAGCAACTACCGGGACGAAGGACGCATCTGCCTGTGCATCTTCGGCGACGGCGCCGTGAACGAAGGCGAGTTTCACGAGTCCTTCAACCTCGCGGCGCTCTGGAACCTGCCGGTGCTCTTTCTTCTGGAGAACAACGGCTTCGGCATGGGCACCTCCGTCAAGCGGGCCCACGCCGGCAAAGAGATGTGCCACCTGGCCGACGCCTTTGGCATCCCGAGCGAGATGGTGGACGGGATGGATGTCCTTGCGGTGCGCGAGGCCGCCATTCGCGCCATCAACCACGTCCGCTCTGGCAAGGGTCCCTTCTTCCTGGAGGCCATCACCTATCGGTTCCGGGGGCACTCCATGGCCGATCCCGTGGCGTATCGAGATAAAGAAGAAGAGCAAGAATGGAAACGCCGCGACCCCGTGGTCACTTTCCGTCGAGAGCTGCTCCAAAGCCGGGCCGCCTCGGAGGAGAATATCGCCAAGATCGAGCACAGCGTGGACGAGGAGATCGCCGAGGCCGTGGCCTTCGCGGATGCCAGCCCCAATCCGGCCCACGACGAAATGTTCAAGGATATCTACCGGGAGTGAGCCCTACGCTATGCCAGAGTTAACGTATCGAGAAGCTATCCGTGAGACCCTGCGAGAGGCGCTGAACAACGACAACCGCGTCTTTCTCATGGGCGAGGATATCGGCGCCTACGGGGGGGCCTACGGCGTCACCCAAGGGCTCCTGGCCGAGTTCGGCGAGCAGCGCGTGAAGGACTCGCCCATCGCCGAATCGGTCCTGGTGGGGGCCGGCATCGGCGCGGCCATGGGCGGCCTCCGGCCGATCGTGGAGCTGATGACGATCAACTTCAGTCTGCTGGCCTCGGACCAGATCGTGAACGCCGCCGCCAAGATGTTGTTCATGTCGGGAGGCCAGATCACCGTTCCACTGATTATCCGCACGGTGAGCGGCGGCGGAAACCAGCTCGGCGCCAGCCATTCCCAGTGCCTGGAGGGCTGGTACGCCCAGGTGCCCGGCCTCAAGGTCGTCTCTCCTTCAACCCCCTACGACGCCTGCGGGCTTCTGAGGAGCGCCGTAGCCGAAGAGACCCCGGTGATGTTCGTCGAGCATTCGCTCCTCTACAACTTCAGGGGGCCGGTGCCCGACGAGTACTACACCGTGCCCATCGGCGAAGCCGACGTCAAGCGCGTGGGCTCGGACGTTACCATCGTCGCCCACCTTCGGATGGTCCACGTCGCCCTTCAGGCGGCGGAGGAGCTGGCCGAGGAGGGGATCGAGGCCGAGGTCGTCGACCTGCGCTCGTTGCGGCCCCTGGACACCGATACGATCAACGAGTCGGTGATGAAGACCAATCGGGCCGTCGTGGTGGAGGAGGGCTGGAAGACGGGGGGCTTTGGCGCGGAGGTGGTGAGCTCGATCATGGAGCATTCGTTCGACTACCTCGACGCGCCGGTGGCCCGCGTCGCCGGCCAGGAGGTCCCGATGCCTTACAACCGTGACCTCGAACAGGCGGCCATCCCGCGCCCCGGCGACGTGGTCGCGGCGGTCAAGTCGCTGGTGTAAACTCGATGCTGCACTCCCGCCGAGAGGCGTTTCGGCCGTCGAGAACGGTCGGACCCGAAAGGGGTCGCTGAGCCGTGGCCACCGACATCATCATGCCGCAGATGGGCTTCGACATGAAAGAGGGCACCGTGGTGCGCTGGATCAAGTCGGAAGGTGACGCGGTGACCAAGGGAGAGGCCGTGGCGGAGATCGAGACCGACAAGGCCGTGGTGGAGATCGAGTCCTACGACTCTGGTGTGCTGCGCAAGGTGTACATTGCCGAGGGAACGACGGTGCCCGTCGGCGACGTCATCGGCATCATCGGAGCGCCCGACGAGGAGGTCCCCGACGAGGCCCCGCCGGGCCACGCCATCACCGACATGGCCGCCGAGGGCCCTGCTCCCGAGGCCGAGCCCGCGCAGGCGGCGGTAGCCGCGGCCCCGGCAAGGCCCGCCGGCGAGCGCATCAAGGCCTCGCCGCTGGCCCGGAAGGTTGCCCAGGAGCGTCAAATCGACCTGGCACAGGTCGCCGGCACCGGCCCCGCCGGGCGGATCACCCGGAAGGACGTCGTGGCCTTCGCGGAGCAAGGCGCACCGGCCGCGGCGCCAGCGGCGCCAGCAGCGGCCCCCGCCATGCCCCAGGCTCCAGCGCCGGCCGCACCGGCGCCGGGCGAGCTGCTCCCGATGACCCGCATGCGCCAGGCCATCGCCCGCAGCATGAGCCGCAGCAAGCAAGAGATTCCCCACTTCTACGTCACCTCGGCCATCGATATGACCGAGGCGGTGCGGCTCCGCCGGCAACTCAACGACGCTTTGGAGGAGGGCGCTCGCGTCAGCATCAACGACATGGTCATCAAGGCCTGCGCCATGGCCATCCTCCAGCACCGCATATTCAACGCCAGCTACACCAACGCCGGGGTCGAAGTGCACCAACGGGTCAACATCGGCATGGCCATCGCCCTGGACGCCGGCCTGGTGGCCCCTGGGATCCTGGACTGCGACCGCAAGAGTCTGGCAGTGATCGCCCGGGAGAGCAAATCGCTGGCCGAGCGGGCCCGCTCGGGCAAGCTGGGCGCCGCGGAGTACACCGGGGCGACGTTCAACGTCACGAACCTGGGCATGTACGGTGTCGAGAGCTTCAGCGCGATCATCACGCCACCGCAAGCCGCCGCGCTGGCGGTCGGCTCGGTGCAACGGGAGCCGGTGGTGACCGACAACCAGGTGACGATCGCCGACGTGATGCGCGTTACCCTTTCGATCGACCATCGGGTCGCCGATGGCGCTCAAGGGGCCAGGTTTGTCGGCGAAATCCGCGCGCTTCTGGAGAACCCCGTTCGCCTTCTGTTGTAACCGATCCGGCTCCTCCTTCTGTAACCTGGCTGTAACGTGAAGGGACACTCCTGTATTTACAGGTATAGACACGTATGATAAGATTGTCGCGCTTCGAGTCATTTTGAGACTCGCATCAATCCCTGAGAGGGGGGCTCCATGGCAACATACAGTACCGTGAGCAAGAAGTCCGGGAAGACCTACTACCTACATTCGAAGGTCGTAACGCTCAAAGGTGGCCAGAGACAAACAATCTACTACTTTGCCGGGGACGCGAAAAGCAATGCCATCGACGCGCTCCCCAGTGGCTATATCGTCGTCGAGAACGAGCGGACCGGTCTCCCACTCCTGAAGAAGGGATAACCCTCCGTCCCAAATCGCCGACAGCCGCCGAGTTGCTCCTTTTTCTTCCGTTGATGGATTAGGCGGCTGCGAGACCAGGTTGGGTCCGCTCGACCGTTCCCATCGAGCAACGCACACGGAAAGCGCCTTTCCCGTGCCGGCCGCTTAGCAAAGCTGTGTAGCTGCTTGCGTCGGCCCAACGCGTTTATGCGACCGGCGTTTCGTGGCTTCGTCGACGCGGAGTCCACATGGCCGCTGCGACCGCCGGTCCTGGAGCCGATGGCATGACCCGGTCACCCGCGACGGCGGCGCCAAGCGCCACCTTGACAACAGGCCGCGCCGCTTGCTAGGCTCCCGTTTGCCCTGATGCACGGCCGGTTTCTCCCTTCGCGGCGAGGCGGCCCGCGCCCGCTGGACGGCTCTCCACCGCCGGCGAGCGCCCACGAACCGCTCGAGGTGCCAACAGATGCCGACTGAGCGCGAGGCGCGGCGCCTCATCGACACCGTCCTCAGGCTGTCCAAAGCAGAGCAGACCGAGGTCTCGGTCCACACGGTGGACTCATCGCTGACCCGGTTCGCCAACAACGAGATCCACCAGAACGTCGCCGAGCGGGATACCAGCGTCTCGGTGCGGATTGGGTTGAAGCGCCGCTACGGTCTCGCCTCGACCAACGACGTCAGCGACGCGGGGCTGGAAAAGATGGTGGACCAGGCGACGGCCATCGCCAGGACGCTGCCCGAGTTGGACGACTTTCTGCCCTTGCCCGAGCCGCAGAAGCTAGCGGCGCTCAACGGGTACAACGTCGGCACCGCCGAGTTCGGTCCTCAGCAGCGGGCCGCCGGGGTGCGGACCATTTGCCAGCAGGCGCAAGAGCAGGGCCTCTCGGCCGCCGGCGCCTTCCGGGTCGATATCGGCGGTCACACGATCGGCAGCTCCCTTGGCCTGTTCGCGCACCACGAGTCGACCACCGCCGAGCTGATGACCGTGGTGATGTCCGACGACAGCTCGGGACACGCCGGATGGCTGGCGGTTGACGTGGCCGAGATCGACCCGGAGCAAGTGGCAACGGAAGCCGTGGGCAAGGCCCGCCGTGGACGCGACCCCCGAACCCTCGAGCCCGGCGAGTATGACGTGGTGCTGGAGCCCTACGCCGTCAGCGACATGCTGGACTTCCTGGCCTATACCGGGATGGGCGCCATGGCTCTCCAGGAAGGCCGCAGTTTCATGACCGGGAAGCTGGGCCAGCGCCTCATGGGCGCCAACGTCTCCATCTCCGACGATGGGCTGGACCCTTCGGGAGTGGTGCGCCCCTTCGACTACGAAGGAGTGCCCGCGAGGCGGGTGGATATGATCGTCGACGGCGTCGCTCGATCGCCGGTCCACGACCGCCGCACCGCGGCCAAGGACGGCGCCACGTCCACGGGGCATGCGCTGCCGCCGGCCTACACCATCGGCCCAATGCCCATGAACATGTTTCTCAAACCCGGTGAGGCGACCGCCGGAGAGCTCATCGCGTCGGTCGAGCGAGGCCTGCTGGTGACCCGTTTCTGGTACACCAGGGTCGTCCATCCCCTGACGGTTACCATGACCGGGATGACCCGCGACGGGACGTTCCTCATCGAGAACGGTGAGATCGCGGGGCCGGTCAAGAACCTCCGGTTCACCCAGAGCTACGTCGAGGCGATGGGCAACGTCGGCCTCATCGGCAAGGAGACCAAGCTGGTCCGGGAGTTTTTCGCCGCCAACCGCGTGCCGTCGCTGAAGATCGGGGCCTGGAGCTTCACCGGCGCCACGGAGTACTGAGACCTTCCGCGACCGGTCCCGTCTCGGGGAGTGTCGAGGGGTTGGCGCCCCCCACATTCCGGGTCTGAGGCTCAACCCGCGATATCTCGCGCCGAGGGCTTGCGGCATGGAAGAAATCGCCTGGTTGCGAGGAGAACGCCGTCAGGCCTTCGCCATTGGGACGCTTGGCGTGAACACAAAAGGAGGAGGACACCATGGATGAGATGCTCGCCGGCCGCTCGGCCATCGTCACCGGCGCCGGCCGGGGGATCGGCCGCGGGATCGCCCTGTGCCTGGCGCGGGAAGGCGCCGACGTGGCCATCGGCGACATCAACCTCGCCAACGCGGAGTCGGTCGCTCAGGAGGTCCGTGAGAAGGGGCGGAAGGCCATCGCTCTCGAATGCGACGTCGGGACCCGCAAGGGCGCCGAGACCCTGGTGCAGGCGGCGCTCGAAGCCTTCGGCAAGGTCGACATCCTGGTCAACAACGCGGGCGTGGTCGGCGCACCGGGTTGGCAGGACCGGGCCGAGCCGTCGGACGAGGACTGGGCCGAGGTCCTGCGGGTCAACCTTATGTCGAGGGTCTACTGCTCCGAAGCCGTCATCCCGCACATGAAGCAGCGGGGCTATGGCAAGATCGTGAACATCGCCTCCATCGGCGGCCTTCAGGGGAGCTCGGTCATTCCCCACTACTGCGCCAGCAAAGCGGCCGACATCAACTACACCCAGTCGCTGGCCCTCCAGCTCGGCCCCTTCGGCATCAACGCCAACGCCATCCTGCCCGGGATCCTGTTCACCGACATGATTCGAGGAATCCACGACCAGGGCAAGGTGCGCGACACGAGCCGCGCCGAGCTGAGCAACGAGGAGATCTTCCGCAAGGCAGAGGAGCGAATCCCCTTGGGCCGGGGCCAGACACCGGAGGATATCGGCAACATGGCCGCGTTCCTCGCCTCGGACCTGGCCAAGAACATCACCGCACAGGCCATCGACGTCGACGGCGGCATGCGCATGCATTAGGGTCTCGCCCGCGATTGTTCCCGTTGCCTTTTGCCAGCCCCGTTGCTAGCATGAGGTGCTGTTGCCCCTTTTTCTACCAGCGTTGCGTCAGCCCCAAGGAGGCGTCACATGGCCCCTGACACGATGACTGAAGACCAGAAGCAGATCGTGGCGATGATCCGCGACTTCGTCAAGCGCGACATCGAGCCCGTTGCCAGCGAGATGGACCACGACGACATCTACCCCCAAGAGATCGTGGAGAAGATGAAGACGCTGGGTCTTTTCGGTTGCATCATCGATGAAGAGTACGGCGGGATGGGCCTCGACTACACCACCTACGCCATGATCATCGAAGAGATCTGCAAAGGGTGGATGAGCATCGCCGGGGTGATCAACTCGCACCTGATCATGGCCTACATCGTGCAGACCTACGGCTCCGACGATATGAAGCGGGCCTACCTTCCGGCGATGGCCAGCGGCGAGAAGCGCGGCGGCATCGCCCTCACCGAGCCCAACTGCGGCAGCGACGTGGCGGCCATCGAGACCAGCGCGGTGCGCGACGGCGACGACTACGTGATCAACGGCAACAAGATGATGATCACCAACGGCGAGCAGGGCACCACCTTCGCCGTCCTGGCCAAGACCGACAAGGAGGTGCGGCCGGGGCACCGGGGCATCAGCTGCTTCATTCTGGAGAAGGGCCCCGGGTTCCGATCGGGCCGCCACCTGGAGAAGCTGGGCTATCGCGGCATCGACACCTCCGAGCTGATCTTCGAAGATTTTCACGCGCCGGCAACGAGTCTCGTGGGCGACGAGGAGAACCAGGGCTTCTACCAGATGATGAGCGCCCTGGAAGTAGGCCGCATCAACATCGCCGCTCGCGCCGTGGGCGTGGCGACCGCGGCGTTCGAGACGGCCATCGCCTATGCTCAGCAGCGCCGCACCATGGGCAAGCCCATCGCCGAGCACCAGGCGATTCAGATCAAGCTGGCCGATATGTACACCAAGATCGAGGCCGCGCGCTTGCTGACTTACCAGGCTGCGGCTAAAAAGGACGCCGGCGAACGCTGTGATCTAGAAGCGGGGATGGCCAAGCTCTTCGCCAGCGAGATGTGCGCCGAGGTGGCCATGGAGGCCATGCGCATCCACGGCGGCTATGGCTACTTCAAGGATTACGTCGTGGAGCGCTACTATCGGGATGCGCCGCTGATGATCATCGGCGAGGGGACCAGCGAGATCCAGAAGCTGGTCATCGCCCGCAACCTGCTCAAGAAGTACAAGCAGGGGTAGAGACGGGCTCGGCGAGCGCGAGGAGCTGGGGTGGCGGTGGCCGGTCTCACCGGTACGTCTTGCGAGAGCTTCCCCACCCCAGATTCCTCGTCGGAACGACAGAGTACGCAGGACTGCTTGAGCTGACCACTAGCCCACAGACAGCCGCCTCAAGAACTCCAGCGAGCGCGCAACGGCTTGCTCGTAGCCTATCTCGTCGATCTCCGGCCCCACCAGCTCGACGTCATAGTAGCCGTCGTATCCCGCCTCCTCGAATGCATTGAGGATGCGCTCCAGGGGGATGATGCCATCGCCCAGGGGCGCCCGGGAAGGGGTGCAGGTGGTCCCGGCCCGGAAGTCGTTGATCTGCACCAGGCCGATGCGCCCGGCGCGGCGCCGGATGTTCTCGTACAGCCGCCGCTCGATCCAGGCGTTGTTCGTCTCGAAGCAGACCGTGAAGTAGGGCGAGTCCACCAGGTCGGCCAGGTCCAGGGCGTCGTTCAGCGTGTGGATGTACCCCAAATCGACCCGGAGGCAGTTGTTGGGCTCCAGGGCCAGACGCTGCCCCATCCGCTCGGCCTCGGGCAAGAGCCTCCCCAGGATGTCCAGGAAGCGCGACTCGGCCTCCTCGTAGCTCAAGGCGCCGCACCCGCCGGACAGCAGCACCAGGCAGTCGGCCTCCACGCGGGCGGCCAGGGCAATCGCCCGTTTGGCCTCCTCGATCTGGCCCGGCCACTGCGCGTCATCGTCCAGCGAGAAGAAGCCGGTCGAAAGCATGCACGACACGTCCATCCCGGCATCCCTCAGGAGGCGGATGCCCTTGTCCACGCCGTACTCCTCGAGCTTCCGCCGCTGGATGCCCACCGCCGGGATGCCTTGCTCCACGTAGTAGCGAATGTCCCGGTCGAAGGGCCAGCTCAGGGTCGTGGCCTGGTCCATCGAATACTTCAGCATTGCGTACCTCCGGGGATGCCGATCGCACCTGTTCGCGGTGTCTCCGAACGCGTAGCGCCGCGTGGCCATGGCCGTCACAGAAGCTGGACCGGGTCGACGTCCACGGTCCAGCCCTGGGGAAGGATCAGCTCGTCCAGCATCCGCATGGGCTCGGGCCCCTCGACGACCAGGTGCCACCGGAAGCGGCCCCGAAGCCGTTCGTAGGGCGCGGGCGCCGGGCCCACCACCTTGGTATTGGGAAAGCCCCACGTCTGCAATCGCTCCATCAGCAGCCGGTACACCCGCTCGCACTCCCGCCGGGTGGCGAGGCCGTTGGTGTGCTGATACACCAGCCGAATCAGGCGGGTGAAGGGCGGCAGCGACCGCTCCATCCGCAAGGCGATCTCCTCTTCGTAGAACGCCAGGTAGTCCTGACGGGCGGCGGCTTCGATAGCCGGATTATCGGGCGAGTACGTCTGAATGATCACCCGCCCGCCGGCGGGACCGCGCCCCGATCGGCCGGCGACCTGGCACAGAACCTGGAAGACCCGCTCTGCGGCGCGAAAGTCCGGCAGGTGGAGGCCGATGTCGGCGTTCACCACGCCCACCAGGGTGACGTTGGGAAGGTGCAGGCCTTTGGCCAGCATCTGGGTGCCGATGAGAATGTCGGCCTCATGGTCCTGAAACTGCTTCAAAATAGCCTCGTGGGCGTCCCGGCCTTTGGTCACGTCCCGGTCCCACCGCAGAATGTTGGCGCGAGGGAAATTCTGGGCCACCTCCACCTCCAGACGCTGGGTCCCCAATCCCAGATAGCGAATGCGTTTGCCGAAGCACTCCGGGCAGTTCCGGGGCGGACGCGAGCGATGGTTGCACTGGTGGCACTGGAGATTCGCCTCGTCGCCGTGGTAGGTCAGCGTCGAGTCGCACCGGCGGCATCGGGCCACGTATCCGCAATCGCGGCACATCACGAACGTTGCCGAGCCCCGGCGGTTCAGGAAAAGAATGACCTGCTCACGGGACTCCAGCGCGCTGTCGATGCCGGACCGCAGGGCGACGCTAAAGATGCTCCGGTTGCCGCTTTTCAGCTCCTCCCGCATGTCGACGACCTCGATGGTGGGCAAGCTGCCCGCCACGGCCTCCACTGCGCTGGCATCATCGATGATGCGCTCCGGGAGCTCCAGCAGCCGGTACCGATCGAGGCGAGCTCGATAGAAGCTCTCGAGGGAAGGAGTCGCGCTGCCCAGGATGACCGGAGCGCCGGTCAGCTCCCCGAGCTTGATGGCGACGTCCCGCGCGTGGTAGTAAGGCTGCTGCTCCTGCTGCTTGTAGGTCCACTCGTGCTCTTCGTCGACCACGATGAGGCCCAGGTCGGGCTGCGGCGCGAAGACAGCGCTTCGCGGCCCGATGACCACGTCGAATTCTCCCTCGCGGATGCGCCACCACTCATCGAACTGCTCGCCCGGGGAGAGGTGGCTGTGCAGAACGGCGACCCGGCCAGGGAATCGTCCGGAGAAGCGCTGGATCGTCTGGGGCGTCAGCGCGATCTCCGGCACCAGCACGATTCCCCGTTTCCCCTGGGCGACGACCTTCTCCAACGCCTGAAGATACAGCTCCGTCTTGCCGCTGCCGGTCACACCGAAAAGGAGCCATACATGCGGGTCGCCCGATCGATCGTCGAGCGACTCGGCGATGCGGCGCCACGCCTGCTCTTGATGTGGCGTCAGCCGGAGAGGCCTGGTCACGGGATAGTCGCGGTCGGCCAAGGGGTCGCGCGTCACGCGCACCTCGTACGTGGCGACCAGGCCCTGGTCCACCAGCGCGGACAGCGCGGGCCCGGGCGAGCCAACCCGCTGGCCCAGCTCGGGCACGGCGATGCCCTCCGGCCCGGCCTCGGCGATGGCCGCCAACATCGTCCGTTGGCTTGGGGCGAGCGAGCCTCCGAGCCGAGCGTGCTCCTCGCGGGCCTCCTCCTGGCTCACGGCCAGACGCAGGCGCGGCACGCTCTTGGGACGTTTGCCCGAGCCGGGTCCGGTGGCCTCGCCCGCGGGCGCCTGGACCGAGACGACAACCTTGCGGTCCTTGAGGGCTTTCAACGCGCCGGCCGAAGCGCCGAAACGGCGGATGAGCTCGGGTGCCGGGACGCCCCGGTCGCCGGCCTCGGCGATGGCCTGAAGCAGCTCTCGCTGTTTCGGGGCCGCAGCCCCCGCTGGCCGCGCGAGCTCCTCCGACGCGACCTCCGGCGTCACCGACAAGCGCACGTGCCGGACCAGCTTGGGCCGAACGCTGGGGCGTTGCCAAGCCCACGCGCGCTCGACCAGCTTTCTTCGCACGAGCTGGCCGAGGATCGCGATGGCATTTCGCTGCCCGAACTTTCTCTCCAACTCGCGCTGATCGACCTTGCCGTGGCCGAGAATGTAGTCCAGGACCTCTCTCGGGGCATCTCCGAGGCGTTTCAGGGCAGCCGCCGACGGCTCGTCGACGGGCGAATAGACCGCCAGCACTCGCTGGCGGAAGCCGCGCGGGATCATCAGCGACGCCGCTTGAAACAGGGGCGCCCGATAGGTCTCACTGATCCAGAGGGCCAGCTCGACCTGGACCGGCGAAAGCCAGGGGTCGTCGTCGATGACCCGGGCGATGTCTCGAGTCTCGTGGTAGCCGGGAAGCTCGGTGACGGCGAACACGAAGCCTGGGAGCTGCCGTGGGCCGAAGGGGACCTGGACCGCATGGCCCACGCGCACGCGCATATCCGAGGGTATCGAGTAGCTGAAGGTCTTGCCGGGTTGGGCGGGGGCCCCGACCGCGACGTCGGCGTATGCCATGCGCGCGCCCTCGGTTGCCGGGGCGTCCACCGGCCCGATCTGCCGGGCTACTTCGGCTTGGGCGCTGGGCGCGGGCGGTCCTTCTCTTTGATTCGGGCGTCGCGAGCCGAGCGTCCCCGCAGGTAGAAGAGCTTCGCCCGCCGCACCTTCCCACGCCGCACAATTTCGACCGATTGGAGCAGGGGGGAGTAAATCATCCAGGTCCGTTCGACGCCAACGCCGTGAGCGATGCGCCGGACGGTAAAGGAGACGCTGGGGCCGCCGCCGCCCTTTTTTATCACTACTCCTTGAAACGTCTGGGTCCGAACCCGGTCGCCCTCTCTTATCTGGGCGTTGACCTTCACGGTGTCGCCAGGGTTCATGTCCTCCACGGCGGGGTTAGGAATCAGCTCTTGTATCTCGCGCATATCCATGATCGGTCCACTCGCTGACGAAATTTGACCAAGCACTCCAACAGGTCAACAGGTTCAGAATACCATAATTCCCCGAGACTCGGTAGAGCCTTATGCCGCGTCGCCCTCCGGGTCCGGCCCCAGGGCGTCGGCGATCTCATCGGGCGAGAGACCGGCGGTGTCCAGCAGCTCCGGCCGGCGTCGCAACGTGCGCAGGATCGCCTGCCGCCGCCGCCATCGAGCGATGGCCTGGTGGTCTCCGCTGAGCAGCACCGGCGGCGTCTTCCACGCTCGGAACTGCGCCGGCCTGGTGTACTGAGGGTACTCCAGCAGGCCGGCGGAAAAGGAGTCCATCTCGGACGAGGTCGGGTCGCCCAGCACGCCGGGAAGCAAGCGGGCCACGGCGTCCATCACCACCAGGGCCGCCGGCTCGCCACCCGTCAGCACGTAGTCGCCGATGCTGATCTCGTCGTCGACGCCGTGCTCTCGGAACCGCTCGTCGACACCTTCGTAGTGGCCGCAGACCAGGACCAGATGAGGCTTGCCTGCAAGCTCCGCCGCCGTTTTCTGCGTGAACGTCCTGCCCTGGGGACTCATGAGAACGACCCACGTCCCGCTCTCGCCGGCCTGGCAACGGACGTCCTCGACCGCGCGGAACAGGGGCTCGGGCTTCATCAGCATGCCGGGACCCCCGCCGTAGGAGGAGTCGTCGACGACATGATGCCGGTCTTGCGCGTAGTCGCGAATGTTGCGCCGCTCCACCTGGAGCGCGCCCTGGTCGACGGCCCGCCGCAGGATGCTTTCCCCCAGCGCTCCATCGAACATCGCGGGGAACAGGGTCAGGATGGTGATGCGCATCGGCGTGGGTCCCACGAGCGGCTACTCGTGACGATGTCCGTGACCATGGCTGTCGTCCTGGGGTTCGTGGTCATGGGAAGGCGGCGCGTGGTCGGCCTGCTTACCTTTGAGGATATCGATGGCGTGGGGCAATACGGGCAACACGATCTGCAGCATCTCTTCGACGCCCCTGGGGCTGCCGGGCAGGTTGACGATGAGGACCTGTCCCCGGGCGCCGGCGACGCCGCGGCTGAGAACGGCGTGGATGTTGTGCTTGGCGCTCTCGATCCGCATCAGCTCGGCAAGGCCGGGCGCCTCGCGGTCGATGACGTCCCTGGTGGCTTCGGGGGTCACGTCTCTCGGCGCCAGTCCCGTTCCGCCGGTGGTCAGAATCAAGTCGACCCCCTGGCGGTCCGCCCACTCGATCATGCGGTCCGCGATCTGGCCCCGCTCGTCGGGGACCACCTCGCGCGCGTGGACACGGGCGTCCTTCATCTGGTGAAGGACCAGGCGCTGAATGTTGTCGCCGCTGGCGTCGTGGCGCTTGCCTTGGGACACGGCGTCGCTGATGGTGAGGATACCGACGGTGATCACGAGAGCCGCCTTCAGTTGGCCCATGATAGCACAGGGCCCTCCACGAAGACGGCCCAGGAGCTACTTGTAGCCGCCGACCAGGGCCAGGCCCATCTCTTTCCAGAAGCAATCGACCTGGCTGAAGCCGGCCTCTCGCAGCCAGGCCAGCTGGTCGTCCACCGAGGCTGGAAACGGCGGCCGGTCGTCTGTTTGAGCGTCCGCGGCCGGCATCCGTGCCAGGTCGGCGGTCCCACCACGGCTAGGCGAGCCAGTGGGGGACCGGGCCTCCCGCCTGGACGACATGACCTCCCAGTAGCGGCGCTGAAGGGCCGGCGTCGGCGCGTTCACCAGGTCCAGGTTCAGGAAACATCCGCCGTCGTTCACGGCGAGACAGACCTCGCGGTAGATCTCTCGTATTCGAGGCGCGGACTGGAGGTTGTGGATAGCGATGGACGACACCACGGCGTCGAACGGCCCGCCGGCCTTCGCGACCCAATCGGCGGACATGAGATCGGCCTGGACGAAGGTCACCCGGCTCGCATGGCTGGCCAGGGTCCGGCGGGCGTGGGCCAACATCGGCTCCGAGTAGTCCTGGGCGACCACCCGCGACTGGGGAAAGGCTTCGAGCATGACGTTGGCCACCGGCCCGTACCCGGTCCCGACGTCGAGGATCGTGATCGGTGCATCTTTCAGGTGCGGCACCAGGTCGGCCATGAGCCGGAAGCGGGCCAGCCGGGCGTCGTCCTCTTGCCGGGAGCGCGTCACCCATTCCTCAACATACTCCGCCGAATGCCAATCGTGGCGATCGTGGGAGTTCATTCCGAGCCTCCCAGGGAGCTTCGGTGCTTGCAGTGGACGCTACGACAGAAAAAGCTGGACGCTGGCGTGGGGGAACGAGACCTCCAGCACACCTTCCAGGTCCCGCTCGACGGTCGCCAGATAGTCCTCGTGGCCCGGGTCGTCGGAGGCAAGCGCGTGGGGACAGCGAGCCCGGCGTTGCGCTTGCGGGCAGAGGTGGTCGCCCGACGGGGCATCCCAATAGCCCACCACGTGCATAGGGAAGAAGAGCGTCTCGGCGGCGTTACGGAGATCGGCCACCATCTCGGTCGCCCGGTAGCTGGGACTCCGAGGAATCGCGACCTCGATCTTCTCCATGCGCGGCCTCCGGCGACTCTTTGCGCCCCGCCACCGTTGGGGGTCGGGTCGCCCCACGACGAAACGGGGACGATCGGGAGCAAGTGTAGGGGCGAAGCTCGCCGGACGCAACCCAGGGCGGGAAGAGGCCGGCCAGGGGCCAGTCGTGTCGAAGCGGGAACGGCGGTGCAGGGCGTCGGTTCTGGGATATTAGGCGGCCAGGCCGGCCTCGTCTGCCAGAAGATCGTCCAGGTCGTAGCCTCGACTGGCGGGCAAGTCGCCCTGACGTGTCGGGGCCAGAACGGGCGCCGGCTCGCCCAGGGCCTCGCGAACGGCCGTCAGCAGGTCGTCCGGGGACACCGGTTTGACCAGATACCGGGTGCATCCCAGCTTGGCGACGATCCGGACCGTGTCCATTTCAGCCATCACGGTCGCGACGATGACGGGGATGTCACGCGTTGCCGGTTCGGCTCGCATCTCGGCTAACAGCTCAATCCCATCGAGCTTGGGCATGATGATATCGGCGATCACCAGACCAATGTCACTGTGGGTGTGCAGCAGGTCCAGGGCCTCTAGCCCATCGACGGCCAAGAGCGTTTCGTAGGAGTGTTTCCTCAAGGTGAAGTCCAGGAGCTTTCTCGTCATCACTTCATCCTCGGCGATCAGGATCTTCATATGCGTTGCTCCCAGCCGGGTTCCGAGAAGCAATCGAGGACCCGGCGCATCGCCTCTTCCAGCGTCGCCAAGACCCCGGGCGCCTCATCCAGACGGCAATGGGAGCCGATCTGCTCGAGTTGAGCGGCCGAGCTTTGCGCGTCGACAGCCCGGAAATGGCTGGCAGCCCCCTTGAGGGTATGGGCCTGTCGAGACAACGTCTCGCCGTCGTTCTCTTCGATGGCTCGGTGGAGGTTCTGCAGCAGCGAGTGGTATTCCTCGATGAAATCGCCTGCCAGCTCCTTCACCAGTTCTCGATCGCCGTCGACGGTCGCCAGCAGCTGGGTCAGGTCGACCACCCCAGCCTCCGAACAGGTCATACCGTTCTGGCGCGGCGAGATATGCCGGTCGATGGCCGCAGCGATGTCGCCCTCGCCCAGCGGTTTGGTGAGATAGTCGTCCATGCCGGCCTCCAGACAAAGCTCCCGGTACCCTGACAGAACATGGGCGGTGACAGCGACGATCGGAATGTGGCCGCCCATCGCGCGCTCCCGCTGACGGATCTGGCGTGCCGCTTCCAGGCCATCCATCTCCGGCATCCGGATGTCCATGAAGACGAGATCGAAGGACTGGGATTCGATCACCGAGACGGCAACGGCGCCGTCGCCCACGGCAACCACCCGGTGGCCCATCTTCTCCAACACCCGCGTGATGAGCTTTCGCGATACGTTATCGTCTTCGGCGAGAAGGATCCGCAGGTCGCGCGCCACCGACATGATCCCTCGAACCGCTTGAGTCTCGCGCATAACCATCACCTCGGGCCGCTCAGACAACTCGGACCGGCACGGCCTATTACGTTTGATAAGATAGCCTCCGCAGCCAGGGACGCGAACCAAGCGCCCATCAATTCGGCTACTTGCATGCACCTAGCAGGCCGCTGAGAAGGGAGTCCAGAGGGACGAAGCCCCGGCGTCCGATCGAAGGCGTCGTTGTGCTCGCGAGCCTTGCTCCGCCGGTGTATCCTTTCGCTATCGTTTGATCCGGGAGGGTAGACACGATGGCTGACGCCTCCGCGCTCCAGCAGCTGATCGACCGCGCCGCAATTCGTGACGTGATGGTCCGATACGCCCGCGGCCTCGACCGGCGAGACTTCGACCTGGTGAGGACCTGTTTCACCGCCGACGCGACCGCTGACTATGGCGCCGGCGCCCAGAAGGTCCACGGCATCGATCGCATCATTGAGACGGTGCAGGTGGTCGAGCGTTTTCAGTTCACCATGCACTTCATGGGAGACCAGATCATCGACCTCCACGACGACCGCGCGGACGTCGAGACCTACGCCAAGGACCATCTGCGTTACACCGTCGATGGCAAGGAATACGACATGACCGGCGGTCTTCGCTACGTCGATCAGTTCGTGCGGCAAGACGGCGAGTGGCGGATCGCCGCCCGCGTCATGCACACCGACTGGCGCCGCCTGGACCCCGTTGCGGATTCGCCCGGACCCGTGTTGGGCCCATGAGACGGCTCGCGCGCCCTTGGGCTGGACCGGCGGCGACGCGGGCAAGCGATAACCGCGCAGAGCGAGACGACCCCATGGAGCTTTGCCGGCGCGGCGCGCCGGCGGGAGGACCGACGCCATGAAGATCGGGGTGACCTTTCCGCAGCTGGAGATCGGGACCGACCCGGCAGTTATAACGTCGTTCGCCCAGACGGCCGAGGACCTGGGCTACGACCACATCACCGTCTACGACCACGTATTGGGGGTCGACGTCAGCGCCCACTCCTCAAAACGGGTCCGGTGGGCTTATGACAACGCCAGCCTGTTCCACGAGCCCATGGTCCTCTACGGGTTCCTCGCCGCGGTAACCCAGCGCATCGAGCTCAATACCGCGGTGTTGATCCTGGGGCAGCGGCAGACCGTGCTGGTCGCCAAGCAGGCGGCCGAGGTCGACGTTCTCACGGGTGGCCGCCTCCGCCTGGGCATCGGCACGGGGTGGAACCCGGTGGAGTACGAGGCGTTGAACGAAGACTTCCACACGCGAGGCGCGAGGTGCGAAGAGCAGATCGAGGTGTTGCGGGCGCTGTGGACTCAGGAAGTGGTCACGTTCGACGGGCGATGGCACAAGATCACGGCGGCAGGGCTCAACCCCTTGCCGGTGCAGCGCCCCATCCCGATATGGATCGGCGGATTCGCCGACGTGGTGCTCAAGCGCGTCGCCCGGATAGGCGATGGCTGGTATCCCATGTTCCCTCCCGACGACAACGCGCGGGAGATCCTGGCTCGCCTCCGTCAATACACGCGAGACGCCGGAAGAGACCCGTCGGAGGTCGGCATCGAAGCCCGCGTCAGCATGAACTGGGGCCCTCCGGCGGGAGGGCGGCTCTCCGCCGACGTCAGATCGCCCGAGGCGTGCGCCGAGGAGGCCGTCCGGTGGGGCGAGATCGGCGCCACCCACGTGACGCTGAACACCATGGACGCGCGCCTCGAGACCCCGGACGACCACCTGGACGCGATTCGCCGGTTCAAAGCGGCGCTGGATGGGTGAACGGTCCGCGGTGCCGCCGGACACAAGAAAGCCCGGCTACCCACCGGGCGTGCTCTTCTTCTGGAGGCGACGGGCGGAATCGAACCGCCGTATAGAGGTTTTGCAGACCTCCGCCTTACCACTTGGCTACGTCGCCGCGAAGGCCAGCATAGCAGACCCGTCGACGCCCCGGCAACCGAAGCCAGCCGGCGGAAAGCCGCCCGAACGGCGCCGACGCCGTTACCGGCCAAAGGACAGGTGCTAGCGCAAAGGCCGGTGGCAGCGCCCTGCCGGCGAGGCGTGCTGCCGAGCCCGCCATCCCGACCTTCGTCGGGGCAGGTCAGACCTCAACCCGTCACTCCAGAGATGCGGCGGCCGCCGGCATCGAGAGCAGGCATCGAGAGCAGGCATCGCTGACAGCGAGTACACCCGCTTGACGGGCCGAATCCCCGTTCGTATACTTCTCTTGTAGTAGTTGATTGGAATCGTCTACATTATCAAGTAGCCCCAGCTCAGTCGGATATGCCGGAGGAGGCATGGATGGTCACCGGGACTAAAGCGCCTACCCTCTCTATCAGCGAGAAGGCTGCGAAGCAGATACAGAAGCTCGCCATGAAAGACAACTTGACAGACCACGGCATTCGCGTGGCGGTCAAGGGCGGCGGGTGCTCGGGCCTGACGTACGAGCTCGACCTGGAGAGTCAGGAGCGGGAAGGCGACAAGGTCTACGAGCAGTTCGGCGTCCGCCTGTATATCGACAAGAAGAGCGTCATCTATCTGGCGGGGACCGAGCTCGACTTCTCCGACGGGCTCAACGGCAAGGGTTTTGTGTTCGCGAACCCCAACGCCAAGAAGACCTGTGGCTGCGGCACGTCGTTCTCCGTGTAATACACCCGTCGGCTGAGGCGGCTGAGGCGGCTGAGCCGCATCAGGCTTTCCGGCCGGCGGTGGCGCACTCTCAGCTGAGCAGCGATAGTATCCCCGACCCACACTGGCCGGCGGCTGAGCCGCACCAGTATCCCCGACCCACGGTGGCTAAGCCGCAACAACGTTGAGCCGAAATCGCTGAAGCGGCTCAGCCGCCTGAGCCACATCAGCATTTCCGACCCAAGGCGGCTATGAGTATCTCTCCAGAGGCAGAGCGCCAGTACTGGGCAGCGAGCCGGGGCATCGGGCTCGCCGACGTCTCCGATGGCGGCCGGCTCCTGATGAAGGGGAGCGACTCCCTCGACCTGCTCCACCGGCTCACCACCCAAGACCTGTTGGCGCTCCAGCCGGGCCAGGGCGCGACCACCGTCCTCACCTCCGACAAGGGCCGGATCGTGGACCTGGTCACCTGCTACCTCTTTCCAGACCATCTGCTGCTCCTGACCTCTCCCGGCAACAGCCAGGCCGTCCTGGAGTGGATCGATAAGTACACCATCATCGAGGATGCCGAAACGACCGACGTGACCGACAGCACCGGCCTGCTCCGCTTCTTCGGCCCCAACGCCGGACGGCTAGCCCAGCGCCTGATTAGCGAAGAGGCCGAGGAGTTGCCTCCCGGACGCCACGTGGCCGTCTCGCTGGACGGGATAGAAGCGACCCTGGCCAACGATTCGTCGGCGGCGGGCGGCGGCTTCTACCTGCTGCTGCCCGCGGGCGACGCCCACGATCAGGCGGCATCGGCCCTCGAGTCCAGGGCCGACGGCCTGGGTCTCACGAGGCTGGGACTGGAAGCCCAGGAGACGCTCCGGATCGAGGCCGGCCGTCCCGCGTTCGGGCACGAAATCGACCAGCGTTTCAATCCGTTGGAGGCGGAGCTTCGCTCATCCATCAGCTTCGACAAGGGCTGCTACATCGGCCAGGAGGTGGTGGCGCGACTCGACACCTACAAGAAGGTGTCGAAGCTGCTCGTCGGGCTTCGCCTGCCGGACGCCCCCCAGGTCGAGCGCGGGGCCAAGCTCCACGCCGACGGCAAGGAGCGCGGGTTTGTCACGTCCGTCGGCTACTCGCCGGCGCTGCGGCGACCCATCGCCCTGGCCTACGTGCGGACGGCCTACGCCGCGCCGGGCACGACGCTGAGCCTGGGCGAAGACGATGACGCCGCCCAGGCGGAGGTAGCGGCGCTCCCCTTCACTCCAAGCGGCTGAGCCGGTCGCTGAGCGACATCAGCTTTTTCAGTGGCTGAGCCACACCGACTTTTCCGGCCTCTTGTCGGCCGTGGCCAAAGTGGTTCGGCCGCTGGCTGAGCCCCGTGAGCTTTTCCGGCCTAATGTTGCCGCGGCTCAGCCGCCTCAGCCACCGGCGTTATGCTAATCTGTCCGCGTGGACTTGAAATGTCGATGTGGCTCAGCCACCGCGGGGAGACGAAGGGAAAACAGCCATGATCACGGGGCACAACCACACCAGCATCACCGTCAGCGACATGGACACCATGCTGAGCTTCTACCGCGACATCGTCGGCATGAAGCTGGTGGACTCCACGGAGTCGAAGCACGACGATGACAGCGCCACCGGCTCGGGATTCGAAGGGCTCCATATGAAGGTGGTCAAGCTTAAGATGGGTGCGTTCGTCCTGGAGCTGGTGGACTACGTGAACAAGAAGGGCCAGAAGCTGGACACGCGGCCCACCAACATCGGCTCGTTCCACATCGGTTTCACTTGCTCGGATATTCACGCCGTCTACGCCGACATGGTCGCCAAGGGCGTCCGGTTCAAGTCGGCGCCGTACAGCTGGGGGGAAGGCCGGCCCAGCGCTTGCTACGGGCTGGACCCCGACAGCAACCGTTTCGAGCTGACCGACGACACGAAGTTCGAGTAGCGCCGGCGCGTCTACCGCAGCGGCGAGAACGAAGCAGGGTAGTAGAACCGGCGTGTGCCGCCTTTGCGCAGCGGCGTCGCCTGCTCCACCCACTCGTGCCAAGCCGGGTCCAACACCGCCTTGCGGCGGATCTCGTTCCACTCGGCGAAGTCGCTGAACGACCAGATCGCGGTCACGGTCACGTCCTCGCCGAGCTCCTCCGGCGTATGCCAGCAGGCCACCAGCGTGAGCCCTCGCTTGGCCGCCCCCGGCACGTAGATCGTCTCCAGCAGCTCCAGATACCTGCCGGCGTCGGCGGGATCGACCAGGATGCTGTCGACCAGATAGACCATGGGTCGGCGTTGGCCCCCTACACCGGCTCGTGCAGCTCGTAGTAGACGTCGGCAGCGTCGGTTACGATGCCGCCGAAGCGTTCCTTCCAACCGGCTCGCTCTTCGCGGGCGAGCGTCGAAGCGCCGCCGCGGTAGGCCTCCATCGCCTCCAGGCTCTCGAACCCTTGCTCCCAGAGATGGGTCCAGTACGCGGTGCGCCAGGCGGCGCCCATGGTGTTCTCGCCGACGACCGACAGCGTCATCTCCGGCGCGTCTCGCGGCGTTTGGCGAAGCGTCTCCAGAAGCTGCCGCGTCTGCTCGCCGGAAGCGTCGCCCGCCAGGGCCAGCAGGACCAGTCGGCGCACGCCGCCCGCCATGTAGTACTCCGGCTTTTCGATCTCATAGCCCAGAAGGCCGCCTCGCAGCCGGTTGTCCTCGGTGATCCGCTCGGGGTTGTCGTGGAGGAGATAGCGATCGAGGATGCAGGCGTGGTAGGGATGCTGCATGTACCGCTGATAGCTCTCGGGGCTCTCGTAGCCGTGCTCCCAGACGTGCGTGACGCTGGCCTGGGAGAGGTTTCGACCGACGACCGAGTGCAGCACCTCGGGGATGTACCTGCCGCAGTCGCGCAACGCGGTCTCGAACTTGTCCACCAGGTCGCTGGGGACGTCGGAACGCACCTTGTAGATTTCGAAGCGTCGCAGCACGGGCGTCTCCTGGATCAGATGGAGGTCTCCTCGGCATCCGGCGCCATGATAGCACCGGCGGCGCCCGTCGTGGAACTCCCTTCATCATGAAAATGGCATAAGGTAAAAGGTTGCCCCAACACTGGGTCCCAATGCGGCGGGGAGTGACGATGCGATGCAGGAGCACGCTTTGAGAGCAAGCGCCCCGATACCATCGAGGGCGCTCAACTTTACAAGAAACGGCGCGCTCTCGTATAATTTTTCAAGTGTGCCCCTCTGATTCGGGCTTCAAGCGACCTGAAGCTCCCCCGATAGAATCGGCGAGAGTCTCGACGTAGTCGGACTGGAAAGTAAAACGTGGCCGTTCTGAGACTTCGCACCGCCCCCGATCCGATCCTCCGCCGCAAGGCCAAGCGCGTCGGCAAGATCGACGGCTCGGTCCAGAAGCTCATCGACGACATGCTCGAGACGATGTACGCCTCCCGCGGCGTGGGCCTGGCGGCCAACCAGATCGGCGTGGCCCTGCGTGTCCTGGTCATGGGCATCCCCGACGCCGAAGACGAGACCGTTCACGAGTACGTCCTGGTCAACCCAGAGATCGTCAAGAAGGGCGGACAACGCGAGGTCGAGGAGGGCTGCCTGAGCATCCCCGGCTACCGCGGCATGCTTACCCGGTCCGAGTGGGTCAAGGTCAAAGGTCTCGACCGCGATGGACACGAGGTGCGGTTGAAGGCCGACGAGCTGATGGCCCAGGCCCTGGAGCACGAGATCGATCACCTGGACGGCATCTTGTATCTCGATCGGATGAAGGAGCAGGGAACCCTGGACACCCTGACGGAGATCGAGGCCGGCGAAGCCGCGGAGGTCGCGGCTGGGTAGGGACGTTCTGCTGGACCATTCAAAGGCCCTCTCCGGCTCAGGACGGGGAGACACAGTCATCTCCGTCCCTCCCGAAGCCGCGGCCGTGCTGGCCACCGTGCAGCGGCGCCTGGCCCAACAGAACGCCCAGGGCTATCTGGTGGGCGGCGCGGTGCGCGACGCGCTCCTGGACCGTCCCATCGGGGATCTCGACGTCGCCGTTGCCGTCGACCCGAAGGCCCTGGCCGACGCCCTGCGCTCTCCCCTCGCCGCCTCGGTGGTCGCGCTGGATGAGCGGCGCCGCACCTTCCGCCTGGTCCTCGGCCGAGGCCGTGGCGTGCTGGACCTGACGCCGCTTGCCGGGGGGCCTGGCGACGACGCCCAACGCCGGGATTTCACCATCGACGCCCTGGCCGTCGCCCTCGGCGACCTGGCGGCCGAGCCCGCCGGCGCGCGAGTCATCGACACCGTCGGAGGCCTCCCCGACCTGCGTGATGGCGTGGTCCGGGCCGTCGGCGACGGCGTGTTCCGGGACGACGGCGCGCGCCTGTTGCGAGCAGTCCGGCTGGCTGCCGAGCTCGACTTCACCCTGGATGACGAGACCTGCTCGCTGATCCGCCGCGACGCTCATCTCCTGGAGTCGGTCGCTGCCGAGCGGGTCCGGGACGAGTTCTGCCGTATCCTCGCGCATCCCGGCGCGGCCGTCTGGCTGCGGCTCCTGGACCGTCTGGGCCTGCTGACGCGCATCCTCCCCGAGCTGGAGGCCTCCCGTGAGGTAACCCAGCCCAAGGAGCATCACTGGGACGTCTTGCAGCACTCCATCGAGACGGTCGCCGCCGCCGAGCGGGTGCTGCGGCACGTGAGCGACGATGAGCAGCGTTTTCCCACGCCCTGGGACGACGAGATCGCCGGCTACTTCGCTCAGGAGGCCGGCGGCGGACGCGACCGAGGCTTCTTCGTCAAGCTGGCGGGGCTGCTCCACGACGTGGCCAAACCCGCCACCAAGACCATCGAAGCCGACGGCCGCATTCGATTCCTCGGCCACCCCAAGCTGGGCGCCCGGATGACCCAGGAGGCCATGGAGCGCCTGCGTTTCGGAAACCGCGAGACCGGCGCCGTCGTAACCATGGTGCGGGAGCACCTGCGCCCGGGCCTCATCAGCCGGGACGGGGGGCCTTCGCGCCGCGCCGTATATCGGTTCTTTCGCGACGCCGGCGATGTGGCGGTGGACACGCTCTATCTGAGTCTGGCGGACCATCTGGCCGCGCGCGGGCCGCTGCTGGAGGCCGATGAGTGGCTCCGGAACGTCGAACAGATTCATGGTATGCTGGATAGCTGGCGGCACCAGGCTCCCGAGGCCCTTCCACCCAAGCTGATTGATGGCCACGATCTGATGCGAGAGCTGGGTCTGGAGCCCGGCCCCCAGGTGGGCGATCTGCTGGAAGCGATGAAAGAGGCCTTGGCCGCCGGCGAGGTGTCGACGGCGAAGGACGCCTTGGCGCTGGCCAGACGATTGCTCAAACGGGGCCGCTCACACCCTTCCCCGAGGACGGAATAGACTGTGCGTTCGCGGAGAAATCGGATCTTCCTGGCCATCATCGTCGTCATGGTCGGGCTAGCCGCCTCTGCGCTCATGTTTCGCACCATCGACATCCCCGGCGTCCATCGAGGGTCCGAGGAAGGACCCCTGGGACTGCGTCTGGGGTTGGACCTTCAGGGCGGCACGCACCTGGTCTACCGGGCCGACGACCCCAACGTGACCAGCGAGCAGATGGACGGCCTGGTGAGCGTGATCGAGCGCCGGATCAACTCGTTCGGGGTCTCCGAACCGCTGATCCAGAAAAAGGGCAACAACGAGATCGTCATCCAGCTCCCGGGCGTTCGGGACATCGACGAGGCCAAAGCCCTCATCGGCGGCACCGCCCAGCTCGATTTCCGGCAGTGCGTCGACCCGACGGCGATCTCCCGAGCGACCTGCCCCGGATGGGAGCCGGCAACCGGCGAAGGCAGCGGCGGCGTAATCAAGCACCTGACCGGCGAGTTCATGCGCCCCAACTCCTTCGTCGTCCCCGACCCCGGCACCGGATTGCCGGTGGTCTCCTTCGAGTTCAACCGCGAAGGCGCCCGCATATTCGAGCAGATCACCCGGCGGCTTCTGGGGCGTCCTCTGGGCATCTTCCTCGACGACCAGCTCATCTCGGCGCCCATCATCCAGGCTGTCATCAGCAGCCAGGGCCGCATCACCGGCATTAGCCGCTCGGAAGGCGAGCGCCTGTCCATCCAGCTCAACGCCGGGGCGCTCCCGGTGAGCATCAGGGTGGTACGGGAGCAGGACGTCTCGGCCACGCTGGGCGAGGACTCTCTGCAGAAGAGCTACATCGCCGCCGCCATCGGCCTCGGGCTCGTCATGATGTTCATGATGGCCTACTACCGAATGCTCGGCGTCGTCGCCGCCTTCTCGCTGATCATCTACACCGTGTTGGTCATGGCGATCTTCAAGTTCCTGGAGATCACCCTCACGCTGTCGGGCATCGCCGCCTTCGTCATCTCCGTGGGCATGGCCGTGGATGCCAACGTCATCATCTTCGAGCGGATGCGAGAGGAACTGCGGGCCGGTCGAAGCCTCAGCGCATCCATCGAGACCGGATTCGAACGCGCCTGGTCCGCCATACGAGACGGCAACATCACCACTTTGCTGGTTATGGCCATCCTGTGGTGGTTCGGCGATCAGCTGGGCGAGCCGAAGGTCATCGGCTTCGCCCTCACGATGATCATCGCGGTCTCCACCAGTATGTTCGTCGCGTTTTTTGTCAGCCGGACGTTCCTGCGGCTGCTGGTAGGAACGCCGGTGTCGCGCCGTATGACGCTGTTCGCCGACGTCAAAGGCCGCGAATCCCCATCCTTGGGCTTGTGACCTCGGGAGCTCTCCGTGATTGATTTCGTCCGGCTACGAAAATGGTTCTACCTGCTTACGGCGGTCTTGGTCGTGGGCTCCATCATCGCCCTCATTGCGCCGCCCAGAATCCCGTTCGGGTTGGAGTTCTCCAGCGGCTCGTCGCTCACCATCGACTTTGAAGAGGCCGTCGACACCGAAGACGTCAGGAACCAGTTGGAAGCCATCGGGTTGGCCGACCCGGTGATTCAACAGACCGGCGATATGTCGTTCTTCATCCGCACCGAGTTCGTGGAGGAGGGACTGATCCCCAGGCTGGAAGAGCGGTTTGGCCTGGTCCAGACGACGAGCTTCGAGGGCGCGACCGATCTGGTGACGACCGTATCGTTTCCCAACCCCGTTCCAGCCGAGGAGCTTCGCGTCGAGTTCGGCCAAGGCCAGCCCGACGATCTGATCATTCAAACGGTCACGGTGGGCCAGATCTTCGTCTCCTCCACCGACCTCTCGGACGAGCTGTTGGCGACGGTTTTCGAGTCGTGGGAGGAGAGGTTCGGCGCCTTCGAGCGCACCGAGTTCGACGCCGAAGGAGACTTGGCGTTGACGTTGGACTTCGGCACCGACGTGGATCCGGGCGCGGCTGCCACTGAGTTGCGCACCTCTGGCCTCCCCCCGGTCATCGTCGTCAACCTCGGCGACGGCGCCGTTCGTGTCGCCGCCAAGGACTACTCGCAGCAAGACACCGAGGCTCTGATCACCGCTCTCACCGAGCGGTTCGGAGAGGTGGAGCAGACCCCGTTCGACTACGAGACCGGTCAGATGTTCACGGTGGCGTTCACCGACCCCGCGACTCTCGACGACGTGTTGACCGAGCTGGCCATCTTCCCCGCCACCGAGGCGGCCGGCGACCAGGCAGTGGTCCAGCGGGCCGGCCTGGGCCTCTACCTCATCACCGGGGCCGATCTCACGCCAAGCCAAGGCGAGCAGCTCCGCTCGCGCTTGGAGCAGACCCTGGGCCCGTTGGACTTCACGACTTTCGAGAGTGCCGACGACCTGGCGATGACGGTGGACTTCGGCCCCGCGGTCGACTTCCAGACCTTCCGAATCGAGGCGACCAGCCGCGGGCTCGACGACGTGGTGGCCGAGTTCTTTGCCGAGACCGCGTTCGCCCTGGTCGGTGAGGGTATCGCGTCGGAGCAGCGGGACGATCTCTTTACGCGGCTGGAAGACCGGTTCGGTCTGGCGAAGGCCACCACGTTCTCGGATGAGGGCGATATGTCCGTCATCCTGGACTTCGGGGTGCCGACGGAGCAATCGGAGATCATCGCCGAGCTCCAGACCCAGGGCATTCCCGAGCTGCTGGTGGCGCAGCTCACGGAGAGCCGGTTCTTCATCGGCATCCGGGCCGTGGATTCCGAGACCCAAGACCGGTTGGTCACCAGCCTGGAACAGCGGTTCGGCCCCATCGAACGGACCGAGTTCGACCACGAAAGCGGCTTCGCGGCGCTGCTCGACTACGGGCAGGCGGTGACTCTTGACATCCTCCGGCGAGAGCTCCGGCGCCAGGGCATCGCCGGCGTCCTGGTGACGCCGGGGTCTGGCACGGCGTTGACCCTCGCGGGCGCGGGTTTCGGGGCCGAGGCTCAGGAGGAGCTGATCGCCACGTTGGAGGAGGAGTTCGGGCCGGCCAAACAGACGCCGTTCGACTTCGAGTCCGCCCAGCTCTTCACCGCGGCCATCACCGATCGCGACGCCGCGGCAAAGGCGGTCAGACGCGATCTGATCGTGCAAGACGCCGGCGACGAAGGGATCTTCCTGGCGGCCAACCGCCTGACCTTGGCCCAGCAAGAAAGCATCTTCTCGGCCCTATCCGAGGCCTACGGGGCGCTCCTTCAGGAAAGCTTCGACTTCGGCCGCTCGATCGCCTTGAACGTGTCGTTCATCGAGCAGCCCGTGACGGAAGAGACGCTGCGTCGATTCCTGGCGGAGCCGGGGTTCGGTTATACGGATCTCGTTATCGAGCCCAGGGGGAACGGGTTTTTCCTTCGCGGCACCCGCCCGCAGGACGACCAGCGCAGCACCATCATCCGGGCGCTGGAGGAGCTGGCGACGGTGCAGCGCGACACGCTGGAGTTCTCCTCCGTCGACGCGGAGATCGCCCGCCGCAGCATCCTGAACACGTTTTGGGCTGTCCTGGCCGGGACCCTCGGCATCCTCGTCTACGTTTGGTGGGCGTTCCGCCGCGTCAGCCGCCCGCTTCGTTTCGGCGTCGCCGCCATCCTCGCCTTGGTCCACGACGTGCTCATCGTGCTGGGGGCCTTCGGCGTCATGGCCAAGTTTCTCAACGTCGAGGTCAACTCGCTGATGATCGTGGGCATCCTCGCCATCATCGGCTACAGCGTGAACAACACGATCGTCGTCTTCGATCGGATAAGAGAGAACGTCGTCCGCCACCCAGGCAGGGATTTCGAGGTCTCGGTGAACGTCAGCCTGAACGAGACCTTGAGCCGCAACCTGAACACCAGCTTGACGACCACCACGGCAATCCTTGCGGTGATCCTGTTTGGAGGCCCGACCATCCGGGACTTCATGCTGGTCTTGCTGATCGGTGTTCTGGCCGGGACCTACAGCTCGCTGTTCCTGGCGGGCAACTTCCTGGTGTCGTGGGAGAAGGGCGAGCTCCGCCGGCTTCGGCACCCCTTCGGCCCGCGCCGCAAACCGGCCTAGCCCCAAGCCGCCTATCCCAGCGGCCCGCCGCGGGAGCAGCGCATGTTCAAAACCGCACAAGGGGCAGCCGCCCTTTCTCTTGCAGCCAACGTCTCGCTGGTAGCGCTCAAGCTGAGCGTGGGTCTCGCCATCGGCAGCATCAGCGTCCTCTCCGACGCCGTCGACAGCGGCATGGACCTCGTCGGCGCGATGGTGGCCCTGGTGGCCATTCGGATGGCCGCCAGGCCCGCGGACCGGGAGCACCCCTACGGCTATGGGAAGATCGAAAACGTCAGCGGCATCGTCGAGTCGCTCCTCATCCTCGGCGCCGCGGGGTTCATCGCCTTCGAGGCCATACGCCGCCTGGATTCAGGCTCGGCCATCGACAACGTCTACCTCGGCATCGCCGCCATGTCCATTTCGCTGACCGTCAACAGTCTGATGGCGTTGCACCTGCGGAGAGTCGCCCGGCAGACCGGCTCCTTTGCTCTCGAAGCCACGGCCAGGCACCGCACCTCCGACGTGGTCACCTCGCTGGGCGTGCTGGTGGGCCTGGTCATCGTGCAGGCGTCGGGATCCAAGGTTCTGGACCCGGCCGTGGCCCTCGCTGTGGCCGCGTTCGTCACGTGGACGGGATTTCGGCTGTTCGGCCGTTCCTTCCGCGATCTGCTGGACATGCGATTGCCGGAAACCGAAGAGAACCTGGTGCGAGACATCCTGACGCGGCGTCAGGACCGGTTCGTGAGCTACCACGGCATGCGCACCCGTCGCTCGGGCCGTTATCGGCACGTCGATTTCCACCTGGTGGTGCCCCGCCTGGTCACCGTCGCCGAGGCTCACGAGCTGACGGACCAGATCGAGGCCGACGTGGAAGCGGCCATGCCTGGGACCATCACCACCATCCACGTCGAGCCGTGCCTGGTTCCCGCCGAACAATGCCGGGCAAGGTGTACCGGCGCCGCGACGCCATACTGCCGCGAGCACCCCCACCCCCTCGAGGGGCCGGACCACGCCCTCCGCTAGGGGTGGGCTTCGTCCGGGCCAGGCCCTTTCGTGGAACGCAGCCGGCGGCGCATCCCGATGCATCGGGACCCCCAGGCACGGTCGCAGCCGCCGTTTCGCCCGACGAACCCGGAAGGGGACCTCGGTCATCTGCCCGGCATCGTCTGGACTGCCCGGCTCGTTCGCGCGAGTCGGTTCACGCAAGGCCTGGATCGATGCCCATGGGGGCCATCACGTCTTCTTGGAACCGCTCCATGGCTTCGCAGAGCTCCTGGTGATCGAGGCCCCGGAAGCGCATGGTGAGGTGTGAGAACCCCAGACCTTCCAGCGCGGCGATCTCCTCCATGGCCTGGTCAGGGTCGCCGCTCAATACCGTCGCCTCGTCCCCGCCCGCTGCCCGCGTGTGCCGCGACGTCTGTCCCGCCACGCTGGCTTGGTAGAGCGTGTAAGAAAGATCCAGGTCGTCCATCCGGCGGCCCCGCGCGGCGAGGAGCCGGCGTAGCTCCTCGACCTCGCGCTTCAGCTTCTCCCGGCTCCGGCCCAGCGGGTGCCACCCGTCGCCCAGCTCGGCGACGCGCTCGAGGGTCCGGCCGACGCCTCCCCCGATCCAAATCGGAGGATGCGGCTTCTGTACGGGCCGAGGCTCGAAGGCCACGTCTTCGAAGGCAACGTAGCGGCCGTGAAACGATGGCCGGTCGCTGGTCCAGAGCGCCTTCATCGCTCGGATGCACTCGTCGGTGATGGCGCCCCGCTGATGGAACGGCGCCCCCAACGCCTGGAACTCCTCCTCGATCCAGCCCACGCCGATTCCCACGGTCACGCGCCCGCCGGAGAGGACGTCCAGGCTGGCGATGGCCTTGGCCAGGCGGACCGGGTGATGGTAGGGAGCGACCAGCGTATTGAACGTGACGCGCAAGCGCTGCGTCGAAACGGCGACGGCCGTGCCCAGCACCAGCGGATCGTACCAGACCGGGCTGAGAGTCGAGGCGTGGGAATGGGGGATGACCGCGTGGTCGCCGACGCCGACGGCGTGGAACCCCAGGCTCTCCGCCAGCCGGACGGTGCGCTGCAACGATGCCAGGTCGGGGAATCGCGAGTAGGGCGTCAAGCCCAGGCCGAACTTCAACCAGGGCCTCCTTCATCCGTGATTCGGTACGCCGTCCCGAACGAACATCGGCGCCCCTCGCCTGCCACCCTACGCCGCCAGGGCCGGGCGAATGGTCTCATGAAGAAACAGCCGCTGCCGGCGAGACGAGCGGGCGCTACTCGATGGGCACCTTGGCGTAGGGCAGGTTCTTCGAGGTGTCCAACGGCCGGCGTTCGAGGAAGGCCAGGCGGCGCTCCCTGCACTCCTCGGAATCGGTATAGTTGGGGAAATACTCCTGTCCCGGGCTCCGCTCCGGCGCCTGGAAGTCATCGTGCTGAGCGAACGACATCTTCTGCATCTGAAGGATCGCCGGACTCACGTTCTTGATCGCGGCGATCCAACGGTCCACCTCGGCCCATAGCTGGTCCGGCTCGACGACCTTGTTCACCAGACCCATCTCCAAGGCCTCCTGGGCGCTGAACTGCTGGCACAGCATCCACATCTCCCGAGCCTTCTTTTGGCCCACCCGCGCCGCCAGCATCGCCACGGTGTGGCCGTTGGCCGGGCTCCCCACCCGAGGGCCCGTCTGCCCGAAGTGCGACCGGGTGGTGGCGATCGTGTAGTCGCACTCGTAGGCCATGATGTTCCCCGAGCCGATGGCGAAGCCGTCGACCGCGGCGATGACCGGCTGAGGCATCTGACGGATGACCTTGCTGTAGCTCACCTTTGCGGTCCCGGAGTAGTCGGCGCCCTCCAGGCTGGGGTCGTAGCTCTGATCGTTTCCGGTGCAGAACCCGTTGGGTCCCGCCCCGGAGATGACGGCGACCCGAATCGAGTCGTCTCCGGCGGCGTCGAGCAACGCATCGGCCATCTCGTTCATCGTGATGCCGCGTTTGGCGTTGTAGGTCTCCGGACGGTTCAGCAGGAGGTAGGCCACGCCGTCCCGCTTCTCGAATACGATGTCCGAGTAGCCTTCGGACCCAACGACCGGGCCGCGATAGTTGGAGAACCGCTGGTCGATCATGTCCACGGCGTCGTGGACGGCCTGGATCAGCTGCGCCGCGGAGGCGTCGCGCCTTGCGGGGCCGCTGATGTCGGCCTCGCCCCTGGCGGCTCGAATGCCCTTGGTCGCCAGCCAGCGGGTGTAGCCCCGGGTAAAGTCGTGGACGGCCGGCGAGACCTGGTGATTGAACGCCACCGGCCGTCCCGTGGCCATGTCGTCCACCGTGAGCTTGAACTGAGGCTCACCGCTCCCCGATGCCCTCGTGAGACTGACGTTGAACCGGACGCCGGCGTCCGGATAGTCGACGCTGGCCTCGAACTGAAATCGCTCCGACATCGTGCTCCTCCTTCATTGCTGCGGCTCAGGCGGCTGAGCCGGTGGCTGAGCCACATCAGCATTCCCGCCCAATATTGCTGCGGCTCAGCCGCCTCAGCCACCGGGTATTCTAACCGAACGGGTGGCAAGCATCACCGCCGGTCGAGGCCCAGCTCCCGGGCCACCAGCTCGCGGTAGGCCCTGGCCAGGACGCCGGTGACGTCGCCCGGCCGTCCGTCGCCGACGGGACGTCCGTCGATGCTGGCGATGGGCATGACCTCGATCACCGAGCTGGTGACGAACGCCTCGTGGGCCTCGGCCATCTGCTCCAGGGAGACCCAGGTCTGCTCCACCGCAATGCCCGCTTCGACGGCCAGCTCGATGACCGCGTCCCGGGTGATGCCCCGCAGGAGGCCGCACTCCAGCGCCGGCGTCAGGAGCCGCTCCTGGTGCACGAAAAAGACGTTGGCTCGGGCGCCCTCGGTGACGAACCGCTGCTCGTTGAGGATGATCGCCTCGTCGGCGCCCTTCTCCTGGGCTTCGGCCCGGGCCAGCAGGTTCTCCAGAAAGCTGGTCGACTTGAGAGAAGCGATGGCGGACTGGCTGGAGCGGGCCCGGCTGGCGACGATAGCGCGGAAGCCTCGTTGGTAGGCCCCGGGCGTAGGCGCTTCAACCGCGTCGGCGGTCACCACGACGGTCGGGTCGCCGGGCGCGGGGAAGCGGGGCTCACCGGGGCTCGAGCCGGCGGTGACGGTCAGGCGGATCCTGGCCTCCGTCAGGCGGTTCGCCTCGAGCACGCCTCCGATGGCCTGCCTCAGCACCGACTGCTGGCCCCCCAGCAAGATGCCGACGTTTTCGGCCCCATGCACCAGCCGCGCCAGGTGCTCGTCCAGGCGAAAGACCCCACCGCCATAGGCCCGCATGGTCTCGAAGACGCCATGGCCCAGCAGCAGGCCGCGGTCGAAGACCGAGACCCGCGCCTCGCCGGCGGGAACGTACCGGCCGTTCAGGTAGACGATGGCTGAAGGCATGGCTCTTGCTCCGGCGGCTTCGCGTCGCGGCAAGGAATCAGTATACTAGGGGCCTCTCGAACGTTCACGGCATCGACGTTGCAGGAACGAGGACCCATGAAAGCTGAGATCGTCTCCATCGGCACCGAGCTTCTCCTGGGCGAGATCGTCGACACCAACGCATCCTACATCGCATCGAGGCTTCCGGCCCTCGGCATCGACCTCTACTACATGCACCAGGTCGGCGACAACCTGGACCGGCTGCTGGAGGTCTATCACCGGGCCCTCGAGCGCTCCGATCTGATCCTCTCCACCGGTGGGCTCGGCCCGACGGAGGACGACCTCACCCGTGAGGTGGTGGCCCGGGCCCTGGGCGAAGAGATGAGCATCGATCCCCAGCTGGAGCGGGAGCTTCGCCAGTTCTTCGGCCAGCGCGCGCTGAACATGCCCGAGAACAACCTGAAGCAAGCGATGCTCATCCCATCGGCCCGATCGATCCCCAACCCCGTCGGCACGGCGCCGGGCTGGTGGGCCGAGAAGGACGGCAACATCATCGTGGCCATGCCCGGCCCGCCTCGCGAGCTGCATCAAATGTGGGAGAACCAGGTCGCGCCCGAGCTGCGGAAGCGGTCCGATGGCGGCATCCTGGTCAGCCGCACCTTCAAGATCACCGGCATCTCCGAGGGCGGCGTCGACGAGATGTGCGGCGACCTGAAGAAGTCCGCCAACCCGACCGTCGGCGTCTACGCCAAGCCCGATGGCATCCACGTCCGCATCGCGGCCAAGGCCCGCGACGAGCAGAAGGCCGCGGCGCTGCTGGACCCCGTGGAGGCGCGCATTCGCGACACCTTTGCGAACAACCTTTGGGGGACCGACGACGAGACGATGCAGGCCCACGTCGGCAAGCTGCTCACCGATCGGGGCCTCACGCTGGCGACCATGGAGTCGTGCACCGGGGGGCTGCTGGCCAGCACCATCACCGACGTCCCCGGCAGCTCCACCTACTTCCGCGGCGGCCTGGTCACCTACGCCACCGACGTCAAGGCCGCCCACGGCGTCGACCCCCAGCTCATCGAGAAGCACGGCGTCATCAGCGAGGAGGTCGCGGCGGCGATGGCCCTGGCTGCGCGGACCGAGCTCGGCGCCGATATCGGCATCGGCATCACCGGCGTGGCGGGGCCCTCGGAGCAGGAGGGCAAGCCCGTGGGCACCGTCTTCGTCACCGTGGACCACAAGAGCAAACGCCACTCCCACACCGGCAAGTACCCCGGCGGGCGTATAGACATCAAGAACCGCATCGTGGCCACGACGCTGTTCCAGGTGCGCCGCCTGCTGCTGGAGCTGGACGGCATCGAGACCAGCAACTGGCGGCGTTAGTGGGCGGAAGCAGGGGTTGCGGTCGGTTAAGGTACCTTGAGGCAGAGCGATCCCTGGTTGTTCTCACCCAGTAGCAGAGCTTGGACGGGTTAAGGTGGGACTAAGGCGGGCAATACCTGCATACGATGCAGTCGTTGGCGCGTTTGAGGGTTGCCGTCAATAATATTACGTTTGGGTCAGCCCTTCCCAACCCGTTTCTTGTAGCTTTCGATAAAGCTATCGACTTCAGTCCTAAGCCGGTCCAAGTCGTCGCGAATGCCGCGCAGCCTAGCCAGTTCGTCTGCGTTTAAACGCTTTTCAAGGACAGTCGGAACATATCCAAACGCTTGCACAATACCTTCGAGCCGCCGGATTCTTCCATCCACGTCATGGATCCCGCGCGTTTCGGGTGACTTGGCTGATGTGCCTCTCATCCACTCTTTGAAAGAAGCTTGGCCTTTTGAATCGTCACAAGGTTGGCAAGCCAGGACCATGTTGCCGAGAACAGTCTCGCCGTTGCCTCTGATGGGAATCAGGTGATCCCACCGCTGAACCGTGGAACTGCCGCAGAACGCACACGCGGGCTGTGGCTCATATTGGCGGAACCATTCTTTGACCTTTTCCATCTCTTCACGTCGAAATTCCCTACGCCCCAATCCTTCTCTTATGGCGCGCTCAGAGATGTAAGAAAAACCGACGGCAGGGGTCATTCTTTTTGGTGCACGAGGAAATGCCGGCTTATTAGACGGTGTTGTCATGTTAGGCGCTCCTATAACGCCCTATTTACCAAAGCCTCAGTGGAAACTTGTCGGTAGCGACTCTCCAATTGTAAGACCACCTACTGGCGGCGGTAGAGAGCGGGGGTTCCACCCAGCGCTACAGCGTGAGGCGGCGGTAGAGGGCGGGCAGGCGCTCGGGGAGCGAGTGGATGTCGGTCACCACCTCGTACCCCATGTCGGAGCACATCGTCTTGAGGTAGTCGTGGCCTGAGCGGTCGACGGTGAGGCAGAAGGGCACGATCTTCTTGCGCCGCGCCTCGTTCAACGCCATGCGGGTGTCGTGGACGGCGTACTCTTTCTCGACGCCCTCGCGGCTGTAGCCCCGGTCCTGAGGCCGGCCGTCGCTGAGGAGAAACAGCACCTTCGTGCGCGCCTCCTGGCGGTCCAGCTTGGTGATGGCGTGCCGGATGGCCGGGCCCATGCGCGTCGCGTGCATCGGCGTGATCTTGTCGATCCGCCGCTTGATGTGGTCGCCGAACTTCTCGTCCAAGTCCTTGATCACGTAGAACTCGACGTTCTCGCGGCCGTAGCCGGAGAAGCCGAAGATGCCGTAGCTGTCGCCGATGGCCTCCAGCGCCTTGATGAACAGGATGGTGCTTTCCTTTTCGATGTCGATGATCCGCTTGTAGGTCCGGCGGCTCATCTCCTCACGCCGGGTCCGGAGCCAGGCCATGTAGTCCCGGGGGTCGTCGGGAAAGTCCCACGTGTCGAACTGACGCCGCGCCTCGTCGACGGCCTCGGCGGTGGACGCGCTCATGTCCAGGAGGAAGGCCACGGCCACGTCCCGCTGGATCTTGTTGCGGCGCCAGTAGACCTTGTCGGTAGGCGTGTCGCCGGCCATCCTCTGGATAACCGACTCGACGACGAGGTCGAAGTCGTACTCGTCGCCGTCGGGCAGGTGCTTGACCTTGCGCAGCTTCTCGGGCGCCAGCATCTCGAACTGCCGCTTGAGCTTGGCAACCAGGAACGAGTGGCTCTTGAGCGTCTTATCGAAGAAGTCCTGGGTGCCCTCTTCCATCCGCTTCTCGCGGACGCAGCACCAGCGGGGCTTATAGTCGGCGGCTCGAAAGTCCCATTCGTCGTAGAGGAAGGTCTCCGGCTCCTGGTTGGCGAGGGGCTGATCGTCGTCGGAGCTATGGGCGAACTGGGTCCCCTGCTGAGTTTTAGCCTGTTGCTTGGCCGCCTCATTGATCAGATTATCGACGAACATCCCCATCGACCGGTCGATCTCGCCCTGCTCCACCTCCGAGATCTCGATCTCGGCGCTGTTCTGGAGCATCTGCTTCAGGTCTTCCGGAGAGATGCCCGTCTGCCGCATGTCGGACTCGGATTTTGAAGCGTCCTGCTTCAGGTTCTCCAGCGCTTGCACCAGCTCGGGCTTGAACTCGCCCCGGAACTCCACCCGCTGAGGACGGTTATACTCCTCCTCGACCCGGCCCTTGGGAGGCGCGTCGCCCTGGCCCTTGCCTCCCGCCTGGAGCTCCTGTATGAGCTGCTGAAGCGCCTCCATGTCGGGGCTCTGGCCCATCTCGTCGGTTGTGCGCTCCTCGGACTCCTCGGGAATGGCCTCCATGTTGGGCGTCTGGCTGACGATGTCGTAGATGCGAACGGTGACCTCGGCGGTGTCCTCGACGGTGGCGTCGAAGCGCTGCACCGCCTTAGCGAGGCTGGCGATGGCTTCGATGTGCTCGCGCAGCTCCGCGTGGACCGTCAGCACGTCGGGGTCCTCCAGGCTCAGCCGCACCAGCACCTCCATCAGCGACTCCCGCAAGGGCAACGTGTTGGGCTCCTGGCGCTGGGCCACCGCCTCTCGTTGCACGGCCTCGTAGGCTTTGCGGAGCCCCGGATACTCCCACTTGACCCGGTGGTCGATGCGGCCGTCTTCGACCAGGGTGAAGATATCGGCCGCCAGCTGCCGGTCGGGAAAGAGGTCGAAAAAGCGTTGGACGTCGGTCACCGGGTCATGGGCGCCGTTGCTGCTGGCGCCGGCGATCACCATCCGCTGATCTTGGTCGGCGAACAGCGACGACGGCCGCTCGAACTGGAACTCGAAGCTGCCGAACTCCATGTGGGCGACCTGGTGCGTGGCGATGACCTTGAACCAACCGAAATTGAGCTCTTTCGAACCGTAACGCTCCACGAAGGCCGGTAGATAAATATTGTTCCCTTCCGTGGTCGGTTGCTCGGACGAGTTCCAGCCGATCCCCCGCTCCTTCAGGTCCTGGGTGGGCAGCAGCTCCACCGGTCTGCCCGAGAGCGCCCGGCAGTACATCGTCATGATTTCCTTGATTCGGTCTAGCTGCACACCGTTGGTCAGACTCTCCAGCACGCGCTCGCCCCGCCCCGACTCCAGCCGGAAGAAGGCCAGGCCGCCGTCCTCGTTCTCTCGCAGGATCTTCACGCCCTCTTCGAACCAGAGCTCCAGGTACTGGTCCTTCACACGGACCAACACCTGCGGCGCGTTGCGCAGGAACTCCCCAACGGCCGGCGGACAGACGTCGGCCAGCCGCTCGGCCATGCCCAGCATCTGCACATGCCTGGACTGGTCGATCTCGCCCAGAGCGGCCGATGCATCCAGGAGGAACCCGATAGCGTTTCCGCCGCCGTCCTTCGCCAGGCGCTCGGCCAGGGAAAGGAACCGGCTTCTTTGACTCTTCTCCAGATAGACGAGGCTTCGAGACCCGTTTTCGAAAAACGGCTTGATGTCACGCCAGTTGGACCGGGCCAGGACCGCGGCCAGCGACAGGAAGCTGCGCCGGTCGGGCGGCTCGACTTTGGAGAAAACGCCATCGGCGTTGGCCAGGCATTCGTTGGCCAGGTCGTAGGACTTCTCGGCCAGCGTGTCGATAAAGCCGATGAGCTCTTCCAGCTCATTCAGGTTCAAGAACTGGAGCAGCCTTGGACTGGACTCGAAGTAGGTCGAGGCCAGCGAGCTGGACTTCCACGTGCCCTTGTAGAGACCCTTCCCGTAGGTGGCCCACCGGCCGATCGATTCCGGCTCGATGTAGTTCAGCACTTGGGGACTGGCGCGGAAGAAAGACGAGGAGACAACGGGCGAATCGGCCGAAAGGGAGCGGCCCCATCGGGCCCAGCTCAACAGCTGCGGGAAGGCCATGCGAGCGGCAACTTCCGGCGTGGCGCGGAAGTACTCGGTGGCCGCTTCCCAGGAGCGGAACGAATGCTGGGCGATGGCAATGCCTTCGCGAGCCCAGGCATCGAGGTCTTCCGGCCTCAGCCGGCGCTTCGCCTCACGCTCCGCTTTGTGGTACTCGCTGACCACCGACGCGGGGAAGCGCTGCAGCTCGGCTTCTAGCGAGGGGCTGTCGTATTCGTCTTCCATGAATAAAGATCGGCAACGGGTTGGCGTATGAATTCGCCGTTGCGCGCCCGGCCTGCCCACGGCTCCTTATTTGGTTGGCGTTCGTAGGGTGGCCGCAGCACGCCGAAGGCGCTACGGGAAGATCGTCGAGGTGACCTCTTCGATGCTCCGCTGGACTTCGTGGTCATCGGTCAGGGCCCAGACCACGGAGGTCTGACAGGCCCGGCGTGCCGGGATGCCGCTGGAGATCAGCTTCGCCGCATAGATGAGCAGCCGCGTGCTGACCCCCTCCTCCAAGCCGTGCTCTTTCAGGTGCCGCACCTTCTCCCCCAGCTTGGCCAGGTTCATCGCGATGTCGCGCCCGACGCCGCCTTCATGAGCGATGACCTCGGTCTCGATGTCCCTGGGCGGATAGTCGAACTCCATCGAAACGAAACGCTGCCGGGTGCTGTGCTTCAAGTCTTTCAGCGTGCTCTGGTAGCCGGGGTTGTAGGACATCACCAGGAGAAAATTATCGTGCGCCTCCAGAATTTCTCCTCGTTTCTCCACCGGCAACATGCGCCGGTGGTCCGTCAAGGGGTGGATCAGCACGGTGGTGTCTTTCCGCGCTTCCACGATCTCGTCGAGATAGCAGATCGCCCCCACCTTCACGGCCCGGGCCAAGGGCCCGTCGATCCACTTCGTCTCCTGCCCTTCCAAGAGGTATCGGCCCACCAGGTCGCTGGCGGTCAGGTCCTCGTGGCAGGCGATCGTCACCAGGGGCAGGCCTGTGCCGTTGGCCCGCGCTCCGTCCTTGCTCGCCTTCTTGCCGGCGACGCGCTGCCCCAGTTTCCAGGACATATACTCGATGAAGCGCGTCTTGCCGCAGCCCGTGGGCCCCTTGAGCAGCACCGGGATCTTCTGTTCGAATGCGGCTTCGAATATCTCCACCTCGTCCTGGACCGGAATATAGAACGGCTCCTCCGGCAGGATGTACTCCTCGATAATGTATTGCCGGTAGAGAGATTTGGACTTGCCCGCTGGCATCAAATCATCCTCTGGCCGCGACTCGTTCGTCCCAGTAGGCGCCGACCTGCGCCTTGACCTCGTCCAGGGTCCCGTTGGTGTCGATGACCACCTGGGCGTATTTCGCTCGCTCCTCGGAAGAGAGCTGGGAAGCGATACGCTCTCGAATCTGCTCTTCGCTCCAATTGTTCCTGGCCTTCACCCGCTCGACCACGACCTCTTCAGCCGCTTGGGTGACCCACACCTCGTCCACCAAGGGCAGCCACTTGGCCTCGATGAGGATCGCCGCCTCCAGGACCACCAACTCCACGCCCTGGCGCTTGAGCTCGCCGATCTGCCGCTCCATCAGCTCGCGCATCCGGGGATGGACGATGCCGTTGAGCTGCTCCAGCTTGCGCGGGTCGCTGAAGACGATGGGACCCAGCTTTTTGCGGTCGATCACTCGGTCGGCCCCGACGATCTCCTGTCCGAAGGCCTCAACCAGATCTTTCCACGCTGGGGTATCGGGAAGGTAGGTCTGGTGGCCCACCTTATCCGCGTCCAAGATAACAGCGCCCAGTTCCTGGAGGAACTGGGAGACTGTACTCTTTCCGCTGCCCAAACCGCCGGTCAGACCGATGACACGCATCAGGGGCCAGGTGGCTTGCTCCCTTCGAAGGTGGCTGCATTGTAGCAGCCTTCAGTCGACAGGGTCAAGAAAAGCTCAGAGTCGGGCGACGGCCCGAAAGCAGTCGCCGTAACCCATATGCTACCATATTGGCAGACCGGGGTCTAAGCCGTGGTGAGCTCGTGCAGTCCCCTTCAGTCTGGCGATCGGGCAGGCGACGCTCGGCCTCCCCCGCGCCGGTTGGGTGGAAGGACGAACGCAAACGTTGGAAAAGGACTATCGCAGCCTTCCCAGCGTCGAGAAGCTGCTGTCGGACCGCCGGCTGGAGACCGCCATCCAGCGTTACTCCCGGGAGACGGTCACCGACGTCGTCCGGGCGCGGCTGGACGAGGCGCGCCGGCGCATCGCGCAGGGCGAGCCAGCTCCATCGACCGCTGAGCTGATCGCCGAGGCCGAGGCCGGCGCGGCGTCCCTCTGCGAGCCATCGCTGCGGGAGGTCATCAACGCCACCGGCGTTCTGATCCACACCAACCTGGGCCGCGCTCCCTTGAGCAAGGCCGCCCTGGAGGCGATACGCCGCACCGCCCAGGGATACAGCAACTTGGAGTTCGACCTGGCCTCCGGCGAGCGAGGCTCGCGGCACGTCCACGTGGAGCGGTTGCTGCGCCGCCTCACCGGCGCGGAGGCCGGCCTGGCGGTCAATAACAACGCCGCCGCCGTGATGCTGGCTCTGAACGCCATGGCTCGCGATCGCGAGGTCATCGTCTCCCGAGGCGAGGCGGTGGAGATCGGCGGCGGGTTCCGCATCCCCGACATCCTGCGACAGAGCGGCGCGCGCCTGGTCGAGGTGGGCACGACGAACCGGACCTACCTGGCCGACTACGAGGCCGCCGTCACCGAGGAGACAGCAGCTTTCCTCAAGGTCCACCCCAGCAACTTTCGCATCGAGGGCTTCACCCACGAGGCGTCGCTGGGGGAGCTGGCGGCCTCGGCGGCGAAGCACCGGACGCTGGCGCTCCACGATCTCGGCAGCGGCTGTCTTCTCGAGACTGCCGACTTCGGCCTGGCCCACGAGCCCACCGCCCAGGAGAGCATCGCCGCCGGCGCCGACCTGGTCTTTTTTTCCGGCGACAAGCTCCTCGGCGGACCCCAGTGCGGCATCATCGTGGGGAAGGCCGGCCACGTCCGAACCGTGGCGGCGCACCCGTTGGTCCGAGCGCTGCGCCTGGACAAGATGACGCTGGCCGCCCTGGAAGCAACGCTGCTCCACTACGTCACCGGCGAGGCAACCCGGGAGATACCCGTGTGGCGGATGATCGCCGCCGCACTGCCGGAGCTGAACCGGCGGGCCAAGCGTTGGGCCAAAGCGGTGGGCGAGGCCGCCACCGTGACGGACGCCTCATCGACGGTCGGCGGCGGAAGCCTGCCGGGCGAGCTGCTCCCATCCAGGGCCCTGGCGATCCGAGGGACGGGGCAGATGCTGGAGACGACGGCCCGCAGGCTGCGCCAGGGGGCGAGGCCGGTCCTGGCCCGTATCGAGCACGATACGCTGCTGCTGGACCCGCGGACCGTGGCGCCGGCCGACGACGATGCCGTCATCGACGCTCTGCGGGCCGCTCTAGGCGCCGCCGGGTCCGGCAATTAAGGAATCCTGAGGGCGCCCGCGCGAGGACGCAATTGGAGTCGAAGGCGAAACCCCGCTCCAAAGCCGTATCCGCGAACCACGGGAGAGACGTGGCCGGGCTGAGGCGGCGTGCGCTCACAACCCTGGAATACGACAAGGTCCGCCGACGCCTGGCCTCCTTTACCTCCTTCTCCTTGGGCGAAGAGCTGGCCCTTTCGATGGAGCCCGCATATGCCGTCGCCGAGG
>JACZVV010000065.1 GCA_022572465.1 Chloroflexota bacterium | reverse complement strand
CCTTGCCATCGAGGGTATCCGGCCGGTTCGCGAGCTTCGCGTCGACAGGCAATGGGGCCGAGGTGGGGTCCAGGACCACCATCCTCGTCCCGGTCGCTTCGGCAACCATATGAAGCCTCCTTCGTCGCGAACGGAGTCGCGCGGGTCGATGCTCATTCTAGGCCAGATCAGGAGGAAATGCCAGCGTCGTTCTTCGACCGCCAGAACTGGTAACGCGCGGCCAGCGCGGCCACCGCCTTCTCCGCCGCATAGGGGTAGGCGGGGACTCCTCGCTCCTCCAGGTACCGCGCCGCTGTTTCGACCTCGGTATCGCCGGCCAGGGCCACCACCACCGGCTTGTGGATACCCTTGGAACGCGCATCCGCCACGGCCTCGCCCAGCAGCTCGGCGAAGACCATCGGCGGCGTCAGGATCGTGTGCCAGTAGCCGATGATCAACGAATGGACCCTGGGGTCCGTCAGGCCGATGTCGATGACCTTGCGGTAGGTCTCCGGGGGCTCGCCGCCGGTGATGTCGATGGGGTTGCCCGAGGCCCCGAAGGGAGGGATGCACGCCTTGAACTCCTCATCCAGGTCGGCGGGCATGGACATCAGGCCGAGGCCACGGTCGACGCACGCATCAGCCAGAAGGACGCCCAGCCCTCCCGCGCCGGTGATGATGACGACGTCCTCACCCTCCGGGTCGGGCAGCAGCTGGAGCGCCCGCGACCAGTCGAGGAGCTCTTCAAGCGTGTGGGCGCGAATGACGCCCGATTGGGCGAAGGCGGCATCGTAGATCCGGTCCTCGCCGGCCAGGGCGGCGGTGTGGGATGCGGCGGCCCGCGCCCCCAGGTCGGTCCAGCCGGCCTTCAAGACGACGACCGGTTTCTGTCTGGCGATCCGTTGCGCCGTATCGAAAAACGCACGGCCATCCTTGAGGTCCTCCATGTGGATGGCGATGACCTCGGTGTTGGGGTCCTGCCCGAAGAACTCCAGCAAGTCGTCTTCGTCGACGTCGCACTTGTTCCCCAGGCCGACGATGGCGGAGACGCCCATCCCTCGCGAGCGGCTATACCCCAGGATCGCCATGCCGACGCCGCCGCTTTGCGAGACCAGGGCGATGCCTCCGCGCTCGTTGTACGGCGTGCAGAAGGTGGCGCACAGGTCCATCGAGGTGTAGTAGTAGCCGTAGATGTTGGGCCCCAGCACACGGACGTTGTGCTCCCGGGCCAGCCGCACCAGCTCCTCCTGCAGCTCACGCTCGCCGGTCTCGGCGAAGCCGGAGCTGATGACCACCAGGGCTGCGATTCCCTTGGCTCCCGCGCTGGGAACGACGGACGCCACCGCACGGGCGGGGATGCTGATCAACGCGACGTCGGTGTCGTCGGGCACCTCGTCGAGGGACTTGTAGCACCGGTAACCGAGAATCTCGTCCGCGCCGGGGTTCACCGGGTAGACGTGGCCCGCGAATCCACCGTTCTTGAGGTTATCGACGATGGCGTAGCCCAGCTTGCCCGGCGTGCCCGAGGCGCCGACGACCGCCACGCCCCGAGGCATGAAGATACGCCGCATCTGCTGAACGATGACGTCGCGATCGAAGGAAGCGGTCAATCCGGGGTCCTCCCGACGCGTGGCAGTATCGTACGCGCCCCTTGCAAGTGTCAACAACCGGTGGCGTGGGCGCGGCCCGTCGGCCTCACGGCGCCGAGCCGCGGGCTCCAGGCATGACCTCTCGGGCGAAGCGCTCCATGTAATGCAGCGTTCGCTCGTGAGGCAGCCCGTTGGCGAAGGTGAGACAGACGTCGGTGGCCGGGAGCTCGCTCTGCTGCCGGGCCAGCTCGCGAAGGCAATGCTCCGGGTCGCCAACGATCTGGAGCGAACGTGGCGCGCTCATCTCTCGCGGCCGCCGGAAGAGCTGCGCGTCGCGGGGGTGGTCGTTGGCCTCGCGGTAGTGGACCGCCAGGTCGGTGGCCCCCTCACGGTCCCAGGTCAGGTACGGCCGCAGCTCCTCGGCCGTAGCCTCGGCGTCGTCGGTGACGTAGACGTTCCGGGGAACCAGCACTTCGAGTCCCGCCGGGTCCTGCCCCCTCGCCGTCAGCTCATCGCGCCAGAGCTGCATCTCTTCCATGCCGCCACCGGCTGCCAGGGCGATGGGACACCCCAGACGCGCGGCTCGCCGGGCGGGCCGTTTGCCTCGCACCGCCATCCAGATCGGAGGGCCGCCGGCTCGCGCGGGCTTCGGCGTCACCGTCAGGTTCTCCACCTGATAGTGCCGGCCCGAATAGGAGAACCGCTCTTCGGACCACGCCAGGCGCAACACCTCGATGCCCTCCTCCATCCTGGACGGGCGCTCCTCCCTCGGGATGCCCAACACTTCGAACTCCTCGCGACGATAGCCCAGGCCGACGCCCAGGATAAAACGGCCTTTCGAGATCAAGTCGACGACGGCCGCGTCCTCGGCCACTCGAAGAGCGTTGTGCAGCGGCAGGAGCAGGACCCACGTGCCGATGGTGATCCGGGACGTCCGCGCGGCGAAGGCGGCCGCCATCGTCAGCAGCGACGGGCAATAGCCGTGCTCCAGGAAGTGATGCTCCGTGAGCCAGACATGGTCGAAACCAAGCGCCTCGGCGGCGGCGGCCTGCTCCAGGACCTGTTCGTAATGACGGTCCCATGGCTTGAACCATGGCTTCGGGTTCGTGCAGTTGAAGACGACCCCGTAGCGGACACCTTGATCTCCTCGATTGGTGGACATGGCTTCCTTTCATCGCTCCGTCGTCACCGGCGTCCCGGGAGCCGGATTCGGCCGTTGCGCCGACGCTCAGAGCTTACCTTCATCGCCAGGCGCGTCAACCCCGGCCCGCTTCGCCGCCGTCCACACCCCTGTGGCCTGCCAAGAGCTCACCGATTGATGGAATACACCCATGGACACCCACCGAGGCGTCTCTCTATAATGCGGAGTCGGTGGGTGCGGACTCCGCGCATCGTAGGTCCGCGCTCGGAAGGAAGTCGATGGCGTCCTTACGCTCTCAAACCCCGCGTTCCTCAGACGCCTCGGATACGACCCGCGAACGCAAACGGATCGTGGTCATCGGCGGCGGGACGGGCAGCTACAACGTCCTTTCGGGCCTGAAGACGTTCCCCTTCTCCTTGACCGCCGTGGTGGCGATGACCGACAGCGGCGGAAGCTCGGGCCGGTTGCGCGACGAGTTCGGGCACCTGCCGCCGGGCGACCTGCGCCAGGTCTTGTTGGCCCTGAGCCCCGACGACCACGCCGGCTTGCTGCTGCGCCAGCTGTTCAACTATCGTTTCGACAAGGGCGCCGGGTTGGGTGGCCACAGCTTCGGCAACCTCTTCCTCACGGCCCTGACCGAGGTGACCGGCAGCATCGAAACGGCGATCCACGAGATGGGCCGGCTCTTGGGCATCAAGGGCCGGGTGCTGCCCGTGACCTTGACCAACTCCAACCTGACCGCCCGGTTGCGGAACGGCAAGATCGTCAAAGGTGAGGCCAACATCGACCATCGGGAGGTCGACCCGCAGGTGCCCATCGATTACGTGTACCTCGAGCCGGCGGCCTTCGTGTATCAGGAGACCGCCCAGGCCATCGAGGAGGCCGACGCCTTGGTCATCGGGCCTGGAGACCTGTACAGCAGCATCGTGCCGAATCTCCTGGTGAAGGGTGTCTGTGACGCGATCCTCCGGTGCAAAGGCAAGCGGATCTACGTCTGCAACCTGATGACCAAGCCCGGCGAGTCCGACGGGTTCAAGGCCTCGGATTTCATCCGGGAGATCCACACCTACCTGGAGTCGAAATCGATCCTCCAATACGCCATCGTCAACACCGGCGAGCTGCCGACCAACGTGGTCGAGCGCTACCACCTGGAGGGCGCCGTCCCGGTCGTCTTCGACGAAGAGGCCTGCCGCGACCTGGTGCCGAACGTGATCGCCAAACCGCTCGTCTCCGTCGGCAACCTCGTCCGGCACGACCCCCTCCGGCTGGCCGAGGCCATCGACGAGCTCCTGTAGCCGCCGGCGGCGCCCGTCCCGGCCTCCGTAGCAACCCATTGCAACAAAAAACGGGTGGGGTTCAACCCACCCGTCGCACTCGTGGCTTCCCGCGTCGGAACCGAAACGGAAACGATAGCCTATTCGCTACGCAACCCTCAACTCCCGCGGCGTTTGCTCGGCCGTGGCTGCACGGCCAAGGCCATAGTACTGGAAGCCCATCGCTTCAAGAGCGTCGCGGTCGAGAGCGTTGCGGCCGTCGACCACGATGGGCAGCGTCAGCAGCTCCTTGACCGCGGCCATGTCGAGTGACTTGAACTCGTCCCATTCGGTGACCAGCGCCACGGCGTCGGCGCCCTGGGCCGCGTCGTACGCGTCGCGACAGTAGACCACCCGGTCGCCCAGAGCGGCTCTGGCGTTGGGCATGGCTACCGGATCGTAGACCCGGACGGCGCAGCCCTCGCCGAGCAGCATCTCGATAACCTCGAAGGCGGGAGCCTCGCGCACATCGTCGGTGTTCGGCTTGAACGCCAGGCCCCACACCGCGATCGTCTTGCCCCTCAGCACCCAGAGGGCGTCGCGCAGGTTGGCCACCAGGCGCCGCTTGCGCTCGTCATTGACGGCGCGGACCTCTTTCAGCAGCCCGAAGTCGTAGCCCGCCTCCTCGGCCATGGCGATGAAGGCCGCCAGGTCCTTGGGGAAGCACGAGCCGCCGAACCCGATGCCGGCGTCCAGGAAATCGCGCTGAATGCGCCGGTCCAGGCCCATCCCCTCGGCGACCTTGAGAACGTCGGCGCCGACCCGTTCGCACACGTTGGCGACGGCGTTGATGTAAGAGATCTTCATCGCCAGGAAACAGTTCGACGCGTGTTTGATCATCTCGGCGCTGTTCCGGTCGGTGACCATCAACGGCGCGGAGATCGGGCCCAGGAGCCGTCGCATGACCGCCTCCGCCCGAGGGCTCTCGACGCCCAGGATGATGCGGTCGGGATAGAGAAAGTCGTCGATGCCCGAGCCCTCTCGGGAGAACTCCGGAAACGACACGACGTCGAACGTCGCCCCGGGCCGCGAGTGGAGCTCCAGGGTACGCGCGATCCGCTCGCCGGTCCGGGCCGGGACGGTGCTCTTCTCCACGATGACTCGATAGTCGCTCAAGGAAGCCGCCACCTCGCGGGCGGCGGCTTCCACCTGGCCCAGGTCTGCCGAGCCGTCCTTCTTTGCCGGCGTGCCGACGCAGATGAAGACCACTTCCGAATGCTCGACGGCCTCGGCGATGCTGGTGGTGAACCGAAGGCGGCCCTGGGCGGTCACGTCGGTTACCAGGTCCTGGAGGCCCGGCTCGTAGATCGTCACCGTGCCCCGTTTGAGGCTTTCGATCTTCGCCTCGTCCCGGTCGGCGCACATGACCTCGTTGCCCAGCTTCGCCAGGCACGCGCCGGCGACCAACCCGATGTGACCCGTTCCAATGATTCCCACATGCATGGTCTTCAGGTTTCCTCCTCTACCATCACCTGGCCCGCAGCCGCCCGGCTGGCGGCTGCATTCGTCGCTACTCGCTCCGCCCGGTCGGTGGCGGCGTTCGTCGCTACCGGCTCCGCCCGGCCTCCGGCACGCCGTCGCCCGGCGTGCCGACTTCAAGGTCGACGGCGCCCGCTCGTTCGGCGATCACCCGCCGCAGCAGCTCGAGATACTGGCCTGCCTGCCGCTGCCGGTTGAAGCGCTCCAGCACGAACGACCGGCCGTTTTCGCCCAACCGTCGCCGCTCGTCCGGATCGCTCGCCAGACCGACGACGGCTTCCGTCAGAGCGGCTGCGTCGCCGGGCGGCACGAACCTTCCCGCCTTGGCCTCCTCGATGACGTCGCGCGCCTGGCCGTCGACGGCCACGACCACCGGCCGGGCGCAGGCCATGAACTCCAGCATCTTGGTGGGGACCACCGTCTTGAACACGTCGGAGGGGCGAAGCGTCACCAGACAGACGTCCGACGCGTTGATGAAATCCGGCACCCGCTCGCGAGGCTGTTGTGAGAAAAATATGACGTTGTCCAGCCGCCTTGCCTTGACCTCTCGAGCCAGCATTGCCTGGTCCGCGCCCTCGCCCACCAGCAGCACCGTGGCTCGCGGAAGCTGCTCCTTAAGCCTGGCCGCCATCTCCAGGACCGTCCCCAGATCGTGGGCCAGCCCCAGCGTGCCGATGTAGGAGACGACGAACCGGCCGGCGTCCAACCCCAGCGATTCGCGGCAACGCTCCCTCTCCATCGGCCTGAACAGATCGCTCTCGACGCCGTTGTCGATCACGCTCACCTTGTCGTCAGGAATCCCTCGCCCGACGGTCACCGCTTGCCGCATCGCCTCGGTGACGGTGACCACTTGATTGGCCGAGCGGTACAGAGAGTCCGCGATCCGGCTGAGCCCTCGTATGAACAACGAGCCCTCTCGTCCGACGCCCGAAGCCAGCAGCGATTCGGGCCAGAGGTCCCGGACCTCGAAGACGAAGGGGCAGGCCTTGAGCCAGCTGATCCAACGACCGGCCACTCCCACGAGGAGCTGAGGCGACGTGGCAATCACGACATCGGGCCGGCCCAGGATAGTCCCACGCAGCGCGGCGGAGGCGCAGAACGATGCGTAGTTCAGCACGCGCTCCCAGGGCTTGCGGTTCGGCGTGGGAAGCAGCCACGTCCGCACAACCTCGACCCCATCGGTCCGCTCGGTCATCGCCAGGCGCCACAGCTTGCCCCGGTACGGCGCGGGCACCTCGCCCGTGGGGTGATTGGGAAACCCGGTCAGGACCGTGACCCGATGTCCCTCCCGGACCCACCGTTTGGCAAGCTCGGACACTCGGCCCGCGGGGGCGCCCATCTCGGGCGGGTAGTACTGGCTGACGTAGAGGATGTGCATGGCGTCGGTTATCAGTAGTAGCGCAGCTTGAAGAGCGCCTTGTGGGCCAGAGCCCGGACCCGGTTCAGCGGGCGCTCCCGGTACGAGCTCCACCGCTCGGCCCACGACAGGAACTCGGCCTGGCCAGTAATCCGGCCCATGACTTCCAACTGGGAGACGTGGAGCGTGTGATAGTAGGGGCTCGCCAGCATGCGCATCCCGCCGGGACGCAGCTCGTAGGAGGACCAGTAGCCGGTGTCGTATCGGGGAAGGTTGGCCAGCATGGTCGCGGCCGCCGCGTCGAAGAGGCGGCCGGCCTCCCCGTCGTCACGGAACCGGGCGTAGTCGTGAACGCCCCACGCGGCCGAGACGAACCCGTTCAAGATGTGGCTGGGCGGCGCAACCAGGTACTCCTCGAACCAGACGCCGCCCTGGTCGTCTCTGTGAGTCACGCCGCCCCGGCCGACCTCCCGGCGAAACGCATCGAAGGCCAGCCCGGCGGCTTCGTCGTACCCGCGGTCGCCCGCCAGATCGTGCGCTCGCAGCAGCAGCGATATCCCTTGCCCTTGAGCCAGGCCCGAGGCCCACGGCGCGGCGAGTCCGTCGCGATAGTGCCAGTCGAAATGGTGACGCCACACGGGCACGCCGTGGTCGTTGCGCTCCAGGTTCGCCACCAGCCAATCGGCCTGGCGGAGACAGGCTTGCCGATGCTCGGCCACGGCGGTCTCCAGGAAAGCGTTGTAGTGGGCCAGGCCATACTGAGCGATGGCGATGGGGTTGTACTGGATACCCAGCCGTCCGCGGTAATCCAACAGGGGCACGCCCTCGGCGTCGAACGGTCCGGCATACCGCGCCTTCTGGCGGAACGTCAGATAAAACGCCTTGCCGCCAGGAAGGTAAGCAGCTTGGTTTATTTCGGGCCGGTCGTGCCAGAACGAAAGGTGGCTCCGCATCCGCAGGCCGTAGGCCAAGAACGCGCGCCGGTAGTAGTCGATGCGTGCCGCCGCGCCGGTGGCCATCACGCCGCTCTCTCCTCGGCACGCGTCGGGCGCGATGCGTTCACGCTGTCGCTCCCCGGCCCTTGCCATGCTCGCCTGACGAGGCAAGGTACCAACGCCCCGCCCTCATCGGGTGGCCCAGGGTCTTGCGGCGTTGGCCTCGGGCGAATCGCCACGCGGGCCTCGCGCGGCTTCAGGCGCGGCGGCCTGCCGCGCCTCCCACACCTTGGCGTCGATCAGGAACGGGTACCACAACCCCTGCAACGCGTGGTAGACCAACCCGGCGCGGCCGTCCAGGAATCCCCCGAGCAGCACGTAGCGAAAGAGGAAATAGGCGACCGGCCTCAAGAAGAGCGGCATCCGGTTCCAGACCCTATGTCTGAGCCAACGTTTGCGCTCGTCCTGAGCGCCGAAGATCGAGGCGCGTCCCGCAAGCGTCGGCCGGCCCTCGGCAAGCTCGCGAGCCTCCAGGGTAGCGTAGCGGGTGTGCTTCATCGTCCAGTGATCGAGCCCCCGCCGATCGTGGTGCACGATGTCGTGCTCCAGCTTCGCGGCGACGCCCTGAATGGCCACGTGCTCGTTGACGCTGCGCCCGTCCCACCGCGCCCCGGACCGGCGATACAGTCGAAGGAGCCAGGTGGGGTAGTAGCCGCCGTGGCGGATCCAACGGCCCATGAAGATCAGGCGACGCTTTATGTAAAATCCATCGACTGAATGCAACCGCCGCGCCCGCTCGTGGTCGGCGCCGCCAAACCACCGCTCGAGCTCGCGGGCCAGCTCGGGCGAGACCTGCTCGTCGGCATCGAGGGTCAGCACCCAATCGTGGGACAGCGGGAGGTTGTCCAACGCCCAGTTCCGCTGCTCCGAGTAGCCCTCGAAACGATGCGAAACGACCTGGGCGCCATGCCGCTGAGCGATCTCGACGGTCCTGTCGACGCTGCCGGAATCGACCACGAAGACCTGGTCCGCCCAGCTCACCACGCTGGCAAGGCAAGCGCCCAGGTTCAGCTCCTCATCGCGGGTCAACACGACCACGGCGATGGGGAGCCGGCTCTTTTTGCTCCCCGCTACGGGCGCAGCGGGACGCGTGACGGATATTGCAGCCATGGCCTTCTCGGTGGCGCGTTGGTTACGCCGCCACCGCCGCGTGTTGATTGACATACCAGTCGACGGTCCGGCGCAGGCCGTCCTTCAGCCCGGTGCTCGGCGCCCACCCCAGCTCGGCCTTCATCCTCGTCACGTCCAGGACCTTGCGCATCGCGCCGTCGGGCTTGGACTCGTCCCAGATCACCTCGCCCTGGTACGCGGTAACCTCACGCATCGTCTCCGTCAGCTCCCGGATGGTGGTCCCCTGCCCGGTGCCGATGTTCAACGGCTCGGTCTTGTCGTAGACCTTCGTCGCGCGGACGATGGCTTCGGCGCAGTCCTCCACGAACAGGAACTCGCGCACCGGCCGGCCGGTGCCCCAGCACTCGACGCGCGCATCGCCCCGCTGCTTCGCCTCGACGAACTTCCTGACCAGCGCGGCGACGACGTGGCTGTCCTTGGGGTCGTACTTGTCCCACGGGCCGTAGAGATTCGTGAGCAGCAGGACCATCGCGTTGAGGCCGTACTGGTCCCGGTAGGCCCTGGCGCCGAAGTAGAGGGCCCGTTTGGAGAACCCGTAGCACTCCACGCTGGGATGCAACGGGCCGCTCAGGAACTCGTCTTCGGTCATCAGGCCGTCGACCTCGCCCGGGTAGGCGCACGCCGAGCCGATGATGACGAGCTTCTCCACGCCGCTCCGCTCCGAGGCTTTCAGGATGTTGGCGGTCATCATCAGGTTGTTGTGAAAGATGTCCGCGGGGCAGATCTGGTTGTACCCGATGCCGCCCACGTCGGCGGCGGCGTGAACGACCACCTGAGGCGCCATGCTCGAGAACGCCCGCAAGGTGGCATCGGGGTCGGTGAGATCGGTCGACCGGCTGCGAGGCGTGCTCACCTCGGCCCCCTGGCGTTGAAACGCCTCGACGATGTGCCGGCCAAGGAACCCGCCGCCGCCGGTCACCATCACGCGTTTGTGAGACAGGTCCATGTTTCCGCCCCCTACCATGACTCGACGTTGGAGTATGGACTCTGGAGTCCGATCATCTGATAGCCCTTCACAAGCTCGCGGATCCCCTCCTCCAGGTCGATCTCCGTCTCATACCCCGTGGCCCGGATCTTCTCGTACGAGACCTCGTAGTCCCGCTTGTCAGGGTCGGACCCGATGTCCGCAAAATGGAGGTGATAGTCCACGCGACTCTGGATGGCCGTGGCGATCTCCTCCTTGGTAAAGTTCAGACTCTCGTGGCCGACGTTGTAGGCTTTGCCCTCCATCCGCTCGTAGTTCTCCAGGGCGTGGAGGAACGCCCGGGCCATGTCATGGACGTGGATGAAGGTGCGCCGAAAGCCCTTCTCGTACACGATGAGCTGCCGGTTGCGAACGGCTTGGAAGGTGAAGTCGTTGATCATCAAGTCGAGACGCAGCCTGGGCGAAAGGCCGAAGGCGGTGGCAAACCGGTAGACGACGGCATTTCCATCGTCCAACAGCTCGGTCTCGGCCTGGGTCTTGGAGATGCCGTAGACCGAGAGAGGGTTGAGGGTCGTCTCCTCGGTGCAGATGTTGTCCACGGTGCCGTAGTTGCTGCCGGTGGAGGCGAAGATGAAGCCCTGCGACCGGCCCCGGCAACGGCTCAGCATCGACGTCGCCTCGTAGTTGACCTCCTGGGCCGTTCGGGTGTCCCTGGCGCATGCCGGCGCGCCGACGATGGCGGCCAGGTGGATGATGCAATCGACGCCGTCGACCGCTTGGTTCACCGCGCCCTCATCGCGAATGTCTCCCCGCATGAACTCGAGTCCATCGTGGAGACAGAAGGGGATCAGGCTGGTCTGCCGGTACATCAGGCTGTCCAGCACCCGAACTCGATAGCCCCGGGCCAGTAGCTTGGGCACGAGGACCGACCCAACGTATCCCGCTCCGCCGGTGACCAGAATGCGTTTCACGCTTCGAACCTCCTCGTGGTCATTGCCACGCTGGTTGCCGACTCCCGCTACGGTGTATTATCCGGCTCCGCGCCCAGCCAACGGTATGGTGGGCGCCTATCGCCGCGTAGGGGGACAACCCCCTGCCCCGACGCACTCACCCGTTGTCATTCTGAGAAGCGAAGCGACGAAGAATCTCGTGAACTTACAACCCGCTTCCCAGCTGGGAGATACTTCGGGCCGATTCCATCCCGTTGGGGCCGGGACAGGTCGGGGCTCAGAATCACACCGGAACCCATCATCGGCCCAACACCTGGCCTCGGCCAAAGTCGGGCGCCGGCTCCAATTGCTCACCACCGTGCATGGCCGCGACGAGCTGGGCCGCGTGACGCTCCCAGGTGAACTCCGCCGAACGCACCAGGCCGGCCTGGCGCATCGCTCCGAGACCCGCCCGGCGGGTCGTCAACCCTTCGATCAGCTCGGCCAACGCCCGCGAGTCGAACGTTGGGAAGAACGCCGCCGCATCGCCGCACATCTCGCGATTGACCGGGACGTCCGCCGCCACGACCGGCAGGCCCGAGGCCATGGCCTCGACCAGGGGATGGCCGAAGGACTCGGTGTAGGAGGGGAAGACGAACAGGTCGGCCCGGCGATAGCGCTCCGGAAGGGCTTCGTATGGCACCGCGCCCAGGTCCGTCACCACGCCGCGAGAGTCCAGCCGCCGGAGCAGCCGCCGGTCCTCCGGCAGTGAGGGGCAGTGAGGGTTGCTCTGGTCCCGCAGGCCCTCGAGCCCCGCCGTCAGGGTCAGGTGATACTTTCCAGGGTGTCGCTGGTCGAGCAGCGCCAGGGCGTGCAGCAACGTGCCCAGATTCTTCTGGTCGCAGTAGTGAGAGACATGAAGGAGCCGGACGGTCGCCGTTCGGGCCCGCCCCTCGTCACCGCTCGGCGACGGCGAAAAGAGGTCGTGCCGAGCGCCGTAGGGAGCCACCGACCAGTTGGCTCGCGGGCCTGGGATATAGGAGGCCACCATCGTCATCATCGCTCTGGTGGGAAACAGCACGTGGTCGGACCCCTCGATGGCGCGGAGGGTCAGCCAGCGTTGGAAACGGAGGCGAAGCTTCACCCGGCGGTTGACCATGCGCCGCTCGTACTCCGGCGAGAAGTAGATCGGATTGCGCACCAGGAGCACCTGACGGCAAGGAGATCGCAACGGCCCCAGGTTCGCGGAGCTGAACAACACGTCGAAGGCCCCGCGGCGCAACGCACTTGGCAGCTCGAGCTGGTCGAACAGCAGGCGGCGCAGTCCCCCGTTGGCCGCCCCCTCATGGGTCCGCACCTCGACCCGGCGGTGGAGGCCGCTCAGCCTCCCAGCGTCCGGCCCAGTCCACACGACGATGGAGCTCTCGCGGTCGCCCTCGAGCTGGCGCACCAGCTGAGGCAGCAGGTTGAAAAGATACGTGGCCGCGCCGCCCATCTTGGCCGACGTGGCGTTGATGGCTACACGCATGAGGAGGCTCCCAGAACCCGGTCGACCCAGGAGTTGAGCACGTAGGGCGCCCACACCCGCGACCAGGTGTGCCTCCCCTGCTCGAACTCCGACCACAGCCGCCTTAACGCCGCGCCGTCGATGACGTCGGTGAGAAGAGGGCTGGGCTCCCACAGCGCGGCCTGGACCCGCCCGCCTAACGGGCCGTGCAGCCAGCTATCCCAAGGGAACGTGAAACCGCGCTTCGGGCGGTCGACCACCGCCGGTGGAAGAGGCCGCTCCAGGGATCTCAGCAACAGCTCCTTGTTCCTCGGCCCCTGGAGCTTCTCCGCACCGGGAACCGACGCCATTCGCTCGACCAGCCGGTGGTCGAGGTAGGGGACGCGGACCTCCACGCCGTGGGCCATGCTCATCACGTCGGCGTCCCTCAGCAGCGTGTTCACCAGATAGCTCCGCGTCTCCAGGTACAGATACCGGTTCACCGGGTCGGCGCCGGCGGCACGATCGAGCAACGCGCGCCGCCGCTGCATGGCCGGACTGGCATCGAGAGCGCCGCTCGATGGGCGGCGCCCGCCGTCGCGGAGCATCGATCGGGCCTCGGCCTGAGAGAAGAGGGCGCGGGTCAGGAAATACGGATGCGGCCAGCCGCCCTCTCCGTTGCTGCATGAAACCCACTCGGCCAGCCTGCGACGCCCGCTCTGCCGGTTACCCCCGGCAGAGGCGACCGCCGTCGCCACACACCGGCGCACGGGCAGGGGAGTCCGGCGAAGCCAGCCCTCGACCCGCTCCAGGCGCGGGACCCGGCGAGCGTTGACGTAGCCGCCGAAGACCTCGTCGGCGCCCAGTCCCGAAAGGGCCACCTTGAACCCGGCTTCGGCCACCGCGCGACCGATCACCCAGCTGTTGACGCCGTCGACGCTGGGCTGATCGTAGGCCGCCAGCGCTGCGTCCATCGTGTCCAGGATGTCGCGTGAAGAGATGCGGACCTCGTGGTGGGACGTGCCGAACTCGCGGGCCACGGCCTGGGAGTAGGGCGACTCGTCGAAACCGGGCTCCTCGAAGACGACGGAGAACGTATGCGGCGGCGATCCCGGCCCTTGGCTCAGCAACGAGACCAGGGCGCTGGAATCGATCCCGCCGGAGAGATACACGGAGACGGGAACGTCGGCCACGGTGTGCTGTCGCACCACGTCGCTCAGTAAAGCCGAGAGGTCTCGTTGTCGTTCACCATCGCGCCGGGAGTGGCCCCGATCGTTCCCCGAAGAGGCCAGGCTGGCGGACAGGTCCCAGTACTCGGCCAACGTGACCCGGCCGGCCTCCCACGTGAGGTGGTGGCCCGGCAGCAGGGCCTGGACGCCTTCGACCATCGTCAACGGCTCCTCGACGCTGCCCGTCTGAAGGTAGCTGTCGACGGCGTCCGGGGACAGTCGAGCGTTAGTCTCGCTGCCGGCGAGCACGGCGCGCAGCTCGGACGCGAAGAGAATCCGGCCGCTCTGGCCGTCGTGGTGGTAATACAGAGGCTTGATGCCTATGCGGTCGCGGGCCAAGAACAGCCGCCGGCGGGCCGAATCCCATATCGCGAAGGCGAACATGCCTTCCAGCCGTTGGAGGCAGGCCGGACCCCAACGGCCGTAGGCCTTGAGCAGCACCTCGGTGTCCGAGGCGCTGGCGAAGCCGGTTCCCAGCGCTTCCAGATCGGACCGTAGCCGGCGAAAGTTGTAGACCTCGCCGTTGAACACGATCCAGTTTCCCGTGGCCGGGTCGTGCATAGGCTGCGCCGCTGCTTCGGACAGGTCGATTACGGCCAGCCTGGTGTGAGCCAGCCAGACTTCGTCGGCCAAACCCTCGCCTGGCACCGCGACCCGCTGCAGGCCACAGCCATCGGGCCCCCGGTGCGTCATGGCTCGCTGCATGGCCCGCGCCTGCTGCTCCTTGAGACCCGAGCCCCCCGCGATTCCACACATATTGCTGCCCCTGACCTACGCTACCGGCGACCCGACACGTGCCACCGCTCCCGCTTCGACCGCCCGCTCGCCGGCCAGGACACCCGCGAAGCGCAGCACGGTCTCGAACCGTCTCTTCCACGTGTACTCCCGGACAGCCCTGGCGTGGCCGGCGCGGGCGATGGCCTCGGCCTCGCCGGGGTGCGAGAGGTAGTAGCCGATCTTCTCCACCAGATCGTCCAGGCTGGTGTAGCAGGCGACCTCTTTGCCGATCTCGTACCAGTCGGCCAGCTCGGGCGTGTACCGGGTCAGGTAGAACCCGCCGCTCATCGGCGCCTCGAAGTCGCGTGCCTTCAAACAGAGGAGATTGGGCGAGTCGCCGATGCTGGCGTCGCCCAGGTTGATGCGGCTGCGGTTGTGAATCTCGACCAGGCGTTGGGAGGTGACGTGACCGCCCGGGAAGCCGTTGCCGAAGGCCTGGACGTGGACGCCGCGCCGCCGCAGGTCCCGGACGAACATCCACCGGGTCCCCATGGCGTTGCCGACAAACGACACGTCGATGTCCAGGGGCAGCCCCAGGGGCCGGTTAATTTGAAGCGTAGCCCCCTGGCCCAGGTACAACGGCACCCCGCCCTCCGCCAGGTACTTCTCACACGCGCGCCGCCCGGTGGTGACGTTGAGGTCGAACGCCGAAGCCAGACCGGCGGTGCCGCCGGGCCTCTCGTCGGTTGGCCTGCCGCCTCGGAAGCATGCGGAGAGATCGTCGAGGCCCAGGTTGAAGGTGAAGATGCCCATCGCGGCGATGGCCTGGACCGCCCGAGGCTCCAGCATGTCGGCGCTGACGTGGGCGAAGAAAACGTCGAGAGGACTCCGCCGATGGGCTTCCAGCACGCGGTCCACCACGAAATCGCTGAGACGGCGCCGTTGCTCCGGCCCCCAGCCGGGGCTTCGTTCGTCGAACCCGTTGGCCCGCCAGTCCAGATACTCCACCCGGCCGAACCCGTCCCACGCGCGGGGCCAATGCTCGTACTCCCAACCGCCGTCGGTGAACAGGGCGAAGACGTTCACGGCGCCGACCGGCTTCGGGGAGAGGTCGCGGCCACGCAGGCGCTCCGCCAGGAGCCGCCGGCTCGACTCGAACGAGTATGCCAGGCCGCCGCTAGTGCATCGAGCGGCGTAGTAGGCCTCCTCCGCCCGCATGTACCGCTCCAACCTGCGGCCCCGCCAGTGGGTGATCGGCTCGATAAGCCAGGGCGTCTTTCGGATCGCGCGCTTGATGCTCTTGGCCAGATTCATCGTTACCGGCGCCTCATAGAATCCACGTGACGTTTCAACAGGTCCAGCGGCGCCCGCCCCCGGTCCCGCAGGTCGAGGCTCTCCTCGATCAGCCGCCTCCCGGCGCGTCCGACTTCGGTGGCATACGACCGGTCGCGGGCCAGCTTCAGCACCGCGGCACTGGCCCGGTCCGCGTCGTCCAGCGACTCAAGCTCCAAGAAGGGCTCCTCGCGGAACGAGCGCCGGAAGCCCAGCAGCTCGCGGGTCGTGATGCCCGAGCTCATGACCAGCGGCGTGCCACAGGCCATCGCCTCCTTCGCCACCGTCAGCCCCGCCGGCTGCCAGCTGTTGTCCACCAGGTTCAGGACGCAGACCGCCCGCCGGTAGAGATACCGCACTTCAGCGATAGTCAGCCCGGCGCGGCAGAAGACCGGCGGGCCGGCGGGGCCGGCGGCCACATGACGCTCCCAGAACCTCTGCGTCCCGGGCTCTTGCGTCAGCCGGACGAGCCGGAGCCCCGTGCCCTGGACCGCTTTCGCCGCCAGCGCTTCGTCCCGTTGCTGGTCGCCGGCCACGACTACATACGGTGACGTTGCCGCCGCGCGAACGTCCGGCGCTATCGGCGCGTCTGCGGCCACATCCGCCGGCGCGAAGAACTCGGCGTCCACGCCAACCTGGCAATACCCGGTACGTTGGGCAGGCAGGCGGAACTTGCGGGAAGCCTCGGCTGCTTGCTCCCGCGTCACATACAGCGTCAACCCGCCGAGACGCAATCCCGACCAGAACACCAGGTCGCGCATGGCCGCGAGGAGCCGGTTGGCCCGGGGCGGCCGGTTGGCATAGGCGATGGTGACCACCTTGCGATTGGCCCGGTACGGGACGGCGGCCAGGGCCAGCATGGCTCCCTCCATGCTCCAGGCGATGGCGACGTCGAACCCGGCCAGACGGCTGGCCGCGCGGCGCAGCGACGCCGGGTTACGGTATCTCGCCTGCACAACCTCGACACGGCATCCGGCCTCTCGCAGCGCGCCGTAGTAGGGGTAGGCCAGCTCGTGCTTCGGCAGCGACGGGTCGTCGCCGCCCAGGGCGCGAAACCGCGCCGGGTCGTCCGCCGTCACCACCAAGACCCGCAGCGGAGCGTCTTTCGGGCCGACATGCGGGCCGGCGCCGGACGGCGCCGGACGAGAGACGCCGGGGCCGATGCCAACGGGCGCGTGCGCCGGCGCCTGAGCCAACGTCGCTCCCTTTCCGTCGCTGGTCACGGTCACGCCGCCCGGCGCCTCAGCCGCACGCGCCCCTCGATGGCCTCGACGATGCGGTCGAAGTAGGCGTCGTCCGTAACCTCCCGGCTGACGCGGGGCCTAATCCGCGTACCCTGGTAGCGGGACAGGTCAGGGGCGAAGAACACGGCGCCATTCTCGCCGAAGTAAATCGGCCGCGGATTGT
>JACZVV010000064.1 GCA_022572465.1 Chloroflexota bacterium | reverse complement strand
CAGGCCCACGAGCCGCTGACCATCGAAGAGATCGACATCGACAACCCGATGGACAACGAGGTCCTGCTGCGGACGGCAGCCAGCGGCGTGTGCGGCAGCGATCTCCACATCGTCGACGCCTACATTCCGGTGCAGGGGCCGATGGTGCTGGGACACGAGGCCGCGGGCGTCGTCGAAGCGGTGGGGCCGAACGTGCGGTACGTCGCGCCGGGCGACCATATCATCACCTGTCCCTCGATCTGGTGCGGCGAGTGCGAGATGTGTCTGAGCGATCACCCCTACCTCTGTGACAATCGCCAGGGCCGGCCCGAAAACGCCGCGCCTCGTCTGAGCCAGGGCGGCAAGCCCGTGGCCCAGTTCACCAACCTGTCGAGCTTCGCCGAGCGCATGCTGGTGCCCGAGCGCGCCGTCATCAAGGTCGAGAAGGACCTCAAGCTGGAGACCCTTGCGCTGATCGGCTGCGGCATCACCACCGGCCTGGGCGCCGTTCTCCGGACGGCCAAGGTCGAGGCGGGCGCGTCGGTCGCGGTGTTCGGCGTCGGTGGCGTGGGCCTCTCGGCGCTCCAGGGAGCTCGCATCGTCGGGGCCACCACCATCATCGCGGTGGACATCAACGAGTACAAGCTGGCCACCGCGATGGAGATGGGTGCGACCCACGTCGTCGACGCCTCCTCTTCCGATCCCGTCGCGGCCATCAGGGACCTGACCGGCGGCGGAGTCGACTACGCGTTCGAGGCCATCGGCAACAAAAAGACCGCGGAGCAGGCCTTCGCCAGCATCAAGGTCGCCGGGACCGCCGTGCTGATCGGATTCTTTCCGTGGGACGCCGTGCTCGAGATCCCCGCCGGCCAGTTCATCATGGAGAAGAAGCTCATCGGCTGTCGGATGGGCTCCAACAAGTTCCGCCTGGACATGCCCGCCTACATCGAGCTGTACAGGCAAGGGCGGCTGAAGCTCGACGAGATGGTGACCAAACGGATGCCGCTGGATCAAGTCAACGAGGCCTTCCGTCTGATGAAAGCGGGCGAGGTGACGCGCTCCGTGCTGACGTTCGATTCGTAGCGGTGCCCCGCTCGAGCGCCGCCCCGATCCCCTCGGCGTCCGTGCCGGCTTGTACCTGGGCTTCGAAAGTCGATGTGGCTCAGCCACCGTCCGTGTCGGTGTTTACCGGGGCTTTGAAAGTTGATGTGGCTCAGCCACCGGGGCTTCGAAAGTTGATGTGGCTCAGCCACCGGGGCTTTGAAAGTTGATGTGGCTCAGCCACCGGGGCTTTGAAAGTTGATGTGGCTCAGCCACCGGGGCTTTGAAAGTTGACGTGGCTCAGCCACCTGGGCTTCGAAAGTTGATGTGGCTCAGCCACGGCTCGGCCACGGCTCAGCCACCGCCGGGCTACGCGGCGATGATCCCCTGCTCCCGGCAGAACTCGATGACCAGGGCGCGAAACTCGTCTCGCTTGTGGGCGTAGATCGCGTGCGTCCCGTCTTGAAAGATGTGCAGGCGGCTGTTGGGCAGGTTTCGGGCCATGATGACCGACCCGCCGGCGCCCCCGGTGACGGTGTCCTGTCCCCCGGCGACGATCAGCGCGGGGCACGTTATCCCGCTCAGTCGTTGGGTCAACGGGTGCTCCCGCAGGCCGGCGACGGCGCGTGCGCTGGCGATGAACGATTCCCGGTGCTGTGGCTCGATGGTCCGCTCGCCGACCCGGCCCGACGGGGCGTCTTCACCCTGCCGGTACCATCCTTCGGAGGAGGCGAGGTTCACCTCGCTGGAGCTGGAATCGATGATGATGGCCGCGCACCGCTCTCCGTGATCGATGGCGAACTGCTGGACGACCACTCCGCCCCACGAAACGCCCAGCGCCACCGCCTGTTGAATCCCGCGCTCGTCGAGCAGCCGCGCCAGATCTGAAGCGTACAGCGGCAGCGAATAATCGTCGGCCCTTGATGAGCGGCCCAGCCCACGATTGTCCCACGTCAGCACCCGGTCGAAATGCTGCCGCCAGAATCCGAACTCGTCTACGAAGCCGTCCCCGTTCGAACCGAGTCCGTGGCAGTAGACAAACGCCAGAGGCCCATCGCCGGACTCTTCGTAGTGGATCGTGACGTCGCCCAGGTCCGCGTATGGCATCCGGCCCGCCTACTCCACCCCGTAGAGCCGCCTCGGGTTGTCGCAGAGGATCTTGCGTTTGTCGCCGGCGCTGATGGCGTTTCCATCGATGAACACCCTGATGCCGTCGGGGTACGGCCCTTCGGGATGGGGGAAGTCCGAGCCCACGACAACGTTGTCGGCGCCGAGGAGCTCCACGACGTGGGGCAACGTCGGCTCCTCCAGCTCCGCGGAGATGAAGCACTGGCGCCGGAAATACTCACTGGGCTTGAGCTCCATCGGCGGCAGGTCGACCTTTTGGTATCGCTCGAACAGCTCGTCGTAGTACCACAGGAGATATGGCAGCCAGCCCGCGCCCGATTCGAGCCCCACGACGCGCAGGTCCGGATGCCGCTCGCAGACGCCGCCCAGCAGGATCGAGAAGAACGCCACCTGCATCTCGACCGGGAACGTAAAGGCGATGCGCGCCGCAGCCCAGTCTCCGAAACGGTCCTGGCCGATCTGCCCGTGTCCCGCGCCGGCGACGTTGTGCAGGCAGAGCGCCACGTCCATCTCCTCCATCGTCGACCACAGCGGATCGTAGTAGGGCTTGTCCAACGTGATCCCTGGAATGGGCGGCTGGGTGTTGGTGAAAAAGGCGCGAAACCCGTACTCCACGACGCAATGCCGCACCTCTTTGCAGGCGCGGTCGACGTCCCGAAGATCGATCTGTCCGATGCCGATGGCGCGACCCTCCGTCTGATCGACGAAGTCGTGCACCCAACGGTTGAAGCCACGGACCATGGCGTCGGCCACAACCGGGTCCAGCCCCCACGCGCCAACGATCGGCACCCCGAACAGCGCCATCTTGTCGACGGCCTGATCGTCCATCGCCATGAGGTAGGCCTTGGGGTCGAACCCCCGGCTGGCGTACTTGCCGTATTCCGTGTCCCACATGTCGTTGAGATAGTCCGACCGCTTGAACTGGACCGTCGACGTTCCCCGGCCATCGACCATCGTGACCCCGTCCGGCCTGACGGTCGGCAGCCGATCGCGGAACTCCGGATCGATATACGTATCCTTCAGGTCGGGAATCCGGTGGTAGTGGGAGTCGGCGTCGATGATCCGATAGCCCTTGTACATCATTCACCTCTCGGGGCTCCACCTCTCGCGCGATTGATCGCTGCCGTGCCCCAGCTTCGGGGCGCCTGGATTATACGGCGCCAACGGCGCGCCATGGGCGCCATCGGGCGGAACCGGCCAGCCGCGCGTATAATGTTCGAAACCCTCGCCACGCAAAGGGAGCACTATGGAATTCAGTTGGAGTGAAGAAGACCTGGCATTTCGCCGCGAAGCCGATGCTTTCGTGAAAGAGACGCTGCCCCCATGGTGGACCGGGCAGTACACCAGCGGCGAGCGAGGGAGAGTCTATACCAAAGAGTTCTGCCAGAAGCTCGGCGAGCGGGGCCTGCTGACCATGGCCTGGCCCAAAGAGTACGGCGGCGCCGACGCGCCGATCTGGAATCAGGTCCATTTCAAGGAGATCATGGCGGCCTACGGCGAGCCCCGCGGTCCGCAGTACATGAACCTCAACTGGATCGGCCCCAGCATCATGCTCTTCGGGACCGACGAGCAGAAGAGCTACCATCTCGGACGGATGAGCAAGGGCGACGTCATCTGGTGCCAGGGCTTCAGCGAGCCCGACGCCGGCTCCGATCTGGCCTCGCTCAAGACCCGCGCCGTGGAGGATGGCGACGATTACGTGATCAACGGCCAGAAGGTCTGGACCAGCAACGCCGAGCGGGCCGAGGTCTGCTTTCTGCTGGCCCGCACCGATCCCGACGCGCCCAAGCACCGCGGCATCTCGGTCTTCCTCATCGACATGGACACGCCTGGCGTCACCGTGCGCAAGATCAAAAGCATGTCTGGATGGGGCGGTCTCAACGAGGTCTTTTTCGATGACGTCCGCGTCCCCAGATCGACCATGCTGGGCGAGAAGAACGCCGGTTGGAGCGTCATCACCGCGGCCCTCAACTTCGAGCGCATCGGCCAGCCCAGGTATGAGGCGTCGAAGATCGTCATCGACAAGGTCATCAAGTACGCCACCACCACCAGCCACGGCGACGGGCCTCTCTCCAAAGACCCCGTTCTCCGCCAGAAGATCGCGCAGGCTTACGTCCGCTATCGCGCGGCGCGAGTCCTGACCTATCGCCTGGCCTCCATCGTCGCCAAGGGCGACGACCCCGGCCCCGGCGAGTCCTCCATGAACCGCATCCATCAGATTCTGCTGAGCCAGCACACCGCTAACCTGAGCATGGAGGTGCTGGGCCTCTACGGCCGTCTCCAGCCCGACGTTCCCGATGCTCCGTTCCAAGGCGTCCTGGAGCATGACTGGCGATGGTGCGTGTCGTCGACGATCGCCGCCGGCACCCTGGAGATCCAAAAAGAGCAGGTCGCGGTCCGAGGCCTGGGCCTTCCCCGGTAGGGGGAGGCTCGACGGCTGCGTTGGCTGAAGAGCGCACTTTCGCGCTCATCGTCGGTTGCCGCTCGCTGAACGGGCACGCCTTAGGGTGCTAGACAGAAGCCATCCCGAAATTCCGTCTCCCTTCAAGGGAGAGGTCCGACTCCTGTCGCGAGGCGGAATCGGGATGAGAATCGGAGGCTAGGGTGAGCGTGATCCCAATCTGGCGGCCCCATGTTCGGGATGGCTTGAAGAAACGGGCTCGCTGTCGAAGTGCTCCACGATGGTGAAGCCCATGTCCTCGACCATGCGTCGCGCATCCTCGGGCCGCTGGCCCGGCGTGGTCAGATAGCCCGACACGAAGATCGAGTCGGCCGGGTACAGGACCAGCGGCTGGAGCGCCCGCAGGTGATACTCCCGGCCGCCGGCGACCCGAAGCTCCTGGGGCGCGCACAGGAAACGCATCAGGCACAGGATGCGCAGGCACTGGTACGGCGTCAGATAGTTGACGTCCTCCAGGGGCGTCCCCGGAATGGGGTGGAGGAAGTTCACCGGGACCGACTCGGGCGCCAGCGCTCGCAGGGCCATCGCCACGTCGAGGATGTCGTCATCGGTCTCACCTTGTCCGAAGATGGCGCCGGAGCACAGCTCCAGCCCCGCGGCCCGCGCCGCCGTGAGCGTATCGACCCGGTCCTCATAGGTGTGCGTCGTGCAGATCTCGGGATAGAAACGCCGGCTGGTGTTCAGGTTGTGGTTCAGCCGGTCCACGCCGGCCTCCTTGAGGCGGCGCGCCTTCGCCTCGTCCAGCAGCCCGACGCTGCAGCAGATGCCGATCTCCACCTCGGCTCGGATCGCGCTGACCACGGCGGCGAGATCGTCCACCTCCCGGTCCGTCGGCCCCCGTCCGCTGGTCACGATGCAATACCGCATCGCCTTCGCGGCCTTCGCCACCCGAGCGCCCTCCAACAGCTTCTCCTTGCTGAGCGTCGGGTACTTGTCGATGTCGGCGGTGGAGATCTTGGACTGGGAGCAGTAGTGGCAGTCCTCCGGGCACAGGCCGCTCTTGGCGTTGATCAGCATGTGGAGGTGGACCCGGTCACCGCGAAAATGCCGTCGCACGCGGTACGCCGCATCCAGGACCGCGAGGATGTCGTGGTCGGGGCTGTTCAGAACGGCGTGGCACTCCGCTCGGGAGAGCTCGCCGCCGGCGATGGCCTTCTCGGCCAGCGTGCGATAGTCCACGCTTAGACCTCCGTGTGAGGCGCCCCACGCCTCTGGCCCACCTGGGCCGGAAATGCTGATGCGGCTCAGGCGGCTGAGCCGCTGCAATATTGGCGGAAAAGCTGATGTGGCTCAGGCGTCGGCGGTGTGCTGGTGGTCGCCTGGGCCGGAAACGCTGATGTCGCTCAGCGACCCGGAAACGCTGATGTCGCTCAGCGGCCGGGAAACGCTGATGCCGCTCAGCGGCCCGGAAAAGCCGATGTCGCTCAGCGGCCGTCTAGCTGGGGTCGAGGTTGAAGACGCGCACCCCGTTGTCCACCAGAATCTTCTGCCGCTCGTCGGCGGGAACGCCCTTCAACGACCGCTCGATATAGTCCTGGGAATTGGGCCACGTGCACGTCGGGTGAGGATAGTCCGACTCCCACATGATGTTGTCGATGCCGATGTAGTGCCGCATCTCGATCCCCACCTGTTCGAACCAGAAGTTGACGTAGCACTGGCGATGGAAGTAGTCGCTGGGCTTAATGGCCATGCCTTCGCGGATGAGCTTTTGCCGCTCCCACTGATGGTCGGCCACCTCCAGGAGATAGGGGACCCAGCCCAGGCCGCTCTCCGACGAGACGACTTTGAGGGTAGGGAACCGTTGGAGGATGCCGCAGAAAAGGATCGTGCTCATGATCTGCGTGTTCGCCGAGATCGCCTTGGTCGACATCTCGGCCAGCCGCAGCATCTCGCTGTACCCCTCTTGAGGGGCCACCATGAAACCCTGGGAGCCGCCCGAGCCGATGTGAAGGTTCAACGAGAGGTTCAGGTCCTGGCACACCGCCCAAAACGGGTCCCAATACGTGCTCGTAATGTTCGGGTAGCCGAACTGCTGCGGGAAGGCGAAGCTGACGCCCTTGACGCCCCGCTTGTACATGCGATTGACCTCGGCGACGGCCTTGTCGACGTCCCACAACGGTACGGTGGCGAGAGTGATAAACCGGCCCGGATAGGGGTCGGCGTACTCCTCGATCTGGAAATCGTTGAAGGCCTGGATCGCCTCCAGGCGATACTCCTCATCGAAGTCGGGATTGCTGAACGTGTTCCCGGCTATGCCGGCGACGTTCCCGAAAAAGGTGTGCACGTCGACGCCGTCCTGGTCCATCGCCTTGATCCGCTCCGATGGCACGTAGGCGATTTCCGGAACCTCTTCCCATTTCATAAGATTGCGCGCCCGGTCCTCCATTACGCCGTGTACGGTGGCGATTCCCAGCATCGTCCTGGGCTCGCCGTAGATGTACCAGGCGTCCTGCGTTTTCGAAATTGGCTTGATCTGAGGGATCTTGTCGCCCCACTTCTTGGCCGACATCCGTGACGTCCACGTGTGGGGCGCTTCTTGCAGATGATCGTCCGTCGAAACCACCTTGTACTTCATGCGGTCCTCCTCGGGTCGCGTGCCGGCCGTCGATCGAAACGAGCGTAACAGCGCCCCCTCGCGACGTCAACCAGCGAGGCGTCGCGGCCCATGCGTCGCCCACCGCCCAGCCACCGAAGAGCGTTCATTCGGCTCGCTGCGTCACGTCGGTCACGTCGAGATAGACGACGCCGCTGGTGCCGTCCACGGTGATCGTCTGGCCATCGGCGATCTCCTGCGTGGCCACGCCCGTTCCCATCACCGCCGGGATGCCGTACTCCCGGGCCACCATGGATGAGTGCGTCGCCCCGCCGCCGATCTCGGTGACCACTGCCGACGCCAGGGAGAAGAGCGGCGTCCACGCTGGACTGGCGGCCACGGTGACCAGCACCTCGCCCCGCCTCAGGACGCTGAAATCGGACGCGGAACGCATGACCCGGGCCCGCGCCGTGACCTTGCCGGGGCTCGCCCCATGTCCCACCAGGACGCGCCCATCGTCGCGCCGTTGCAACCCGGGCTTGACCATCACCGCACTCATGCTCTGCCACGCCTCGTGCTGCGGCGGCGGAATGCGGTCGGGCGGCGAGAGCTGGCGCTGCCGCTCCCACAGGTCCCGCCGCTCCCGCGCCTTCGACGTCAGGTCCCCGGGTTTCGATTCGCCCGCGGCGTGCCACACCTCTTCCTTGGTCAAGAAGAAAACGAGGTCGGCGGAATCGAGGGCTCCCCCTCGCTCCAAGCGGCGTCCAAGCGCCAGAACGCCGGACCGCATCAGCGGCCACAGCTTTTGAAAATGGAACGCGATGTCCTCCCGGATAGCGGCGCAGAGCTGGTGCCAGGTCAGAAGCCGCCGGAACGTCTCGGCGTCATCTTCGGGCCAGTCGCCGATAGCCTTCATGGCGTAGGCGACGGCCTCCTCGCGCTTCGCTGCCTGCTCGGCCAACACCTCCGCTGGATCGGCCGGCGGCTCGGCAAGATAGCTGCGCAAGACCTGCAACGTCGCGCCGGGTTGCTCCGCCAGCGTGGGAACGAACAGGTCGAAGCTGAAGAGCTGGTGCCCGAACTCCTCCCAGTAGGCGTTGAGCTTGGAGAGAAACCGCGTCCCTTCGGCGGATGCGGCGAGGCCCGCCATCGCCGCGTCGTCTTCGCGCTCCTCGATGAGCGCCCGCAAAGGCCGGTCTCCCCGCAGGTCCTGGGCCAGCCGGTGGAGGGTGCGCTGCCCCCGGAGCAAATGGCTATCGTAGCCGCTGAAGAACAGCGTGTAATGCGGGCTGTCCTTCCCCTTGAAATGCTCCTCGTAGAACTTCTGGAAGAACACCGCCTCGAAGCCATAGCCGATGGGCGCCTGGAGATACCACCACTCGCCCGCGTCCCGGCAGAGGTCGTCCAGGAGCTCCATGATGGCCTCGGATGAAGCCGCCGCAAGGTCGATGCTCTGAAAACCCGCCAACCGCTCGAGGTACGCGGGCAGATGGGTGCGTTGCCATTCCTCGTACCATCTGCCCCTGTCCGTCAGAAACCGGCTGCGGGCCGCGACGTCCATGGCGCCGGGACGGAAGGGCGGGTCGGCCCGGGTGAAAAAGTAGCCGTTGACGATGCAGTACCAGGGCTCCGGCATCGCAAAGGCCTTAGGGGCGTCCCATCCGAGATGGTTGAAACCCTGCTCCTCCCGGCCGGCGACCAGCACCGGCATCAGCAGGGTGGAGAACAGAGGCGTGACCGGGTCGGACAGCCACTCGCCGATGCGCCAGTTCCGAAGCCACTTGGCCCCAGGCGCGGGGTTGTCCCACGTCACGGCCCCGTCGGGCCGCCCGACGGCGGTCAGTGGCCGCGCTTGCAGCAGCCACACCTGGCCGCCGGCGATGCTCCACTCGATGTCCAGCGGCGTGCCGAAGTGGCCTTCCACCTTTTTCGCCAGCTCCGCCAACGTCATCAGCTCGTCGTCCGCCAGACTCAACGCCGCCGCGCGTTCGCCGGGCACCTGCTCGTCGGTCGTCCCGCCTTGGGGCGACGCCACCGTCATCGTCTCCTTGTTCGACGCCGACCGGCTTTGGACCGTGAGGCTGGCCTTGTCGACGCGGTAGACGTCGGGGGTGACCTTGCCGGCCACGACGCTCTCGCCAAGGCCGTAGCTCGCATGCACCACCAGGTGCTTGTCGTCGCCTATGGTGGGGTCGATGGTATAGAGCACGCCCGAGACCGTGGGCGCCAGCATCCGTTGGACCACCACGGCCATGCTCACCGCGACGTCGCCGAAACCGTGCTGCGCTCGATAGAGGATCGCCCGCGTCTCCCACAGCGAGGCCCAGCATCGTTTCACGGCATCGATCAAGTTCCGGTCGCCCACCACGTTGAGGTAGCTCTCGTGCTGGCCGGCGAAGCTGGCCTCGGGCAGGTCCTCGGCCGTGGCCGACGAGCGCACCGCCACCCGTCGCGGGCCCAACGCAATGTAGGCCTGTTCGATCTCGCGAGCGATCGGTTCGGGCACGGCGGTCGAGGTTATGCGGTGCTGTATCGCGTTCGACGCCTGCTCGATCTGGGCGGGGTCGGCGCTGTCCACCGAGGCGATGGCGGCGCGTCCCGATAGATCGGGAGCCAGCCCCGACGACTCCATGAACTCGTCGTAGGCACCGGCGGTAACGCAAAAGCCCGGTGGGACAGGCGCGGACATATTCATCAGCTCGCCGAGGCTACTGCCCTTGCCCCCGGCGACGGGAATATCGTTCCGGCCCAAGTCGGCTAGGTCCCTGATGTACTGCACGGGCTTTGTTTCTCCTCGATCCGAAGCGGTCGTTCCTCTTGATAATAGTCGACGCCGCAATTACATTGGCGCTTGGGCGAGGCACCAACGCAAATGACGGCTTCCTCGAAAGCTACCATCACGCTGACCGTGAACCACCAGGCGCACCGCCTCGAGGTGGAGCACCCGTGGACGTTGCTGCATGTCCTGCGCGACCTCCTGGACCTGACCGGGACCAAGCGCGGATGCGACCGGGCCGAGTGCGGCGCGTGCACCGTTCTGCTGGACGGCGTGCCGGTCTACGCCTGCCAGATGCTGGCGCTCCAGGTCGGCGGCCGAGCCGTCGTGACCATCGAGGGCCTTGGCGACGTCCAGCACCTGGACCCGCTCCAGCAGGCGTTCCTGGACAACGACGGCGCCCAATGCGGCTACTGCACGCCGGGCTTCGTCCTCAGCGCCAAGGCCCTGCTGGATCAAAACCCTGATCCGACAGAGCTCGAAATACGGCGTGCCCTGTCGGGCAACCTCTGCCGGTGCAACGCCTACGGGCGAATCATCGAGTCGGTCAAGGCGGCGGCACAACTTCTGTCCGAGGCACAACCGCGCCCGTAGAGAAACGGCCCACCCATGCCAACGAACCAGCCCAGCATCATCGGCAAATCGGCGCCCAGACTCCGGCTTCCGGAGGCCCTGACCGGCGAAGCCAAGTTCGTCGCCGACATCAAGCTGCCGGGAATGCTTCATGGCAAGATACTGCGGAGCCCTTACGCCCATGCGCGTATCGCCGCCATCGACGCCGGCGCGGCGGCACGTCTGCCGGGCGTCCATGCCGTCGTGACCCCCAACGACGCGCCCCACGGCCGAGTCGCACCCGACATGCCCATCCTGGACACCGAGGTGCGGTTCGTGGGCGACGAGGTGGCCGCCGTCGCCGCCGACGACGAGGAGACCGCCCAGGGAGCGTTGGGCCTCATCGAGGTGGAGTACCAGCCTTTGCCCTTCGTCACCGACGCGCGTTTCGCCCTGGAGCAAGGGGCGCCGCCGGTCCATGCCGGGGGCAACCTGGTGGGGGGCAAGCCGTTGACGTTGGCGCGAGGCGACGTCGACGACGGTTTCGCCCAGGCCGATCGAATCTTCGAGGAGACGTTCACCACGCCCGCCCACTCGCCGGCCTCTCTCGAGCCGCGGGTGGCTATCGCTACGTGGGAGGCCGACCGCCTGACGGTGTGGAAGGTCAGCCGCGGCGTGCACATGGACCAACGCGCTCTGGCGATGGCGCTTGAGATTCCCAGCGAGACGGTCCGCGTGATCTGCCCCCACATGGGGGCGGGCTACGGCGGCAAGGACGAGACGCGCCTGGCGGTCCTCGCCGCGGTCCTCGCCCAACGCGCGCGGCGCCCGGTGAAGATCGAGCTCACCCGGGAGGAAGAGATAGTCGCCGGCCGGACCCGCCATGCCACCGTGACCACGGTGAAGGTCGGCGTCAAGAACGATGGCGCCATCACCGCGATCCACGCCACGACGATCATGCTCAGCCCGACGTACTCTACCACCGGTACTCTTTGACGGCCTTTCGCGCCGTGGAAGCAACCGATTACTACCGAAGCCAGGATGATCGCGACCCCGGTTGCGAGCGACTCGCGGAAGGCCCAGCTCGGCATGGACTCGTACTGCTCACTCAAGGTTGCTACCCCGCCCGCGATGAAGCCGGAGACGACGAAGCCGGCGGCGACCACCTGCGTCACGCGCTTCTTCTCGATAAGTGTCCTGAGGTCTCCGCTATTCTCGTCGAGAGGCGGCAACTGCCACACGCCATCCAGGGCACGGCAGATGTCCGAGGCCTCCGGCCGATGCTTCGGGTCCTTGTTGAGACACCGCCTGAGGACGTTGGCGATATTCGGCTCAACGTCGTTCCGGACCTTCATGAGGTCCTTCGGTTCGTCATAGAGGTGCGCTTCGATCAACTGCTTTTTGGTACGCGCCTCGTACGGTCCCTGACCGGTAAGGAGCTCATAGGCCATGACACCAAAGCCGTAAATGTCCGCCAGCACGGTAACATCGTCATTTCGTATCTGCTCCGGACTCAGATACTTCGGGTCTCCGGTCAACCGTCCGGTCTTGTTGAGCCCGGCCAGCCCCACTCCGCTCGTCGTGAAGAGCGCGGAGATTCCGAAGTCCACGAGCAATGCCTTGTCGTTCTCCTCGTCCCACAAGACGTTGGCTGGTCGTACGTCCCGATGGACGATGCCTATTGCGTGGGCTGCCGTTAGGGCCGACGCCACGTCCCTTAGGACGGGAATCGCCAACTCGGGCAGCAGCGTGCCCTCGGCCTTGAGCCGTTCCTGCATCGTGCGTCCCTTAACGAGGCGCATCACCAAGTAGGGAGTCTCGTCCGGAAGCCGTCCGAAGCGGTACACGCGGGCCACGTGCGGGTGATTGAGAGCCGCGACCGCCTTTGCTTCGCGCTCGAACCGTCTCCGGGCAGTTTCGTCCTTAACAAGGGCCGGGTGCAGAACCTTGATGGCGACGGATCTATCTAGGGCGTGCTCCCGCGCTTCGTACACGGTAGACGTCGAGCCGCGCCCCAACTGACGTTCGATGTCGAAGTCGGGCCCAAGCGCGCCCTGAAGCGCGGCGATGGACCTTTGCTCGTCGTTCATGCGAGGGCGATCTTCGTTCGGGCGGGAGATGCCTAGTGTCGTGTCACTCGTCGAATGTCGGATAGAGCCGAGATAGCTTGATCCGTGCGTCGGGGGTGGTGAAGCGCCAATTGACTGTGGCGTTCTTGTTGTCTCGGAATTCCTGCCATGCCTGGACCTCGCTGCGGACGAAGCCGATGTCGTCGATTCTCCTGTTCAGGCACTGCCCTCCGAGCACGTTCAATTCGATCTCGGCCATGTTCAGCCAGCTCCCGTGCTTCGGGGTGTACACGAACTCGAACCTGTCCCATAACGCATTGGCCTTGTCGGGAGCGAACATCTCGTAAAGCGATCCCGGCACGTGGGTGTTCAGGTTGTCCATCACCAACGTGATCTTCTCCGCGCTTTCGTACTGGTCCGCGATGTCCTCGACGAACGAAGCCCAGTCCCGCTTGGTTTTTTTTTAGAACGCGGCGGACCGTTTCGTGAGAGACGCTGTCGATGTAGCCCAGCTCGACGACCTGGTCCGCCAACAACCTCAGGGACCACCTCGCGAAGCCTTCGGGCGGCTCACTGCAACTCAGCGCCACCAGATGAGCTTCAAGGTCTCCGTCCGCTTTCTTCGCGTAGACGCGGCTCCCCTTCGTCCCGTTCAGGCACACCTCAAGACCGTCGATGACGAACCGCCTTTTCACGCGATCGATCTTCCTCATGCTGATCTTTAGCACGCGGGCGATCTCTTCGTTCGTGGAGCGCTCCGTCTGAAAATCGCCCACATCACACCCCAGCAAGATCAGCGCGTTGAGGATCTTCTGGGATCTGTGCTTGCCTTTCGACGTGAGTGCGCCGAGGGCTTCCCGCTCCTCTCCGGTCAGTGTCACGACGTACTTCTTCATCTCCAATCCTCCCGGGTTGATGACGAAGAAAAGATACGACGTATATTACGACACTACAAGAGTGACATGACACTAGGTCTCCTTGCTCCCCGATCGATATAGGATGACGCGAGCCGACTCCAGCGTGATCAGCCCGCTGCCGATCACACCCTCCAGCTCCGGCAGGATCGCCTGGATCTTGTCCTCCTCCTCCTCCTCGACGATGAGGGGCAGATCCGTGGAAAGGCGCAGAATCTTGCCGGTGTGGATCTTCTTGCTCGCCCCGAAACCCGCCATCCCCCTCACGACCGTTGCACCGGCGAACCCTCTATCGCGGAGCAGAAGCATGAGGGCCTCGAAGAGCGTGGTCGTAATAGAGACGGAACGTAGCGAAACGCTACAACCAACCGAGATCGCTACATCGTCACCCGGTCGACGGGACTACATCCGTCCAACCGCCTTCCGGGGTCCAGGAGCCGGGACTACATCCGTCCAACCGCCTTCCGGGGTCCAGGAGCGAACCGGGGGAGGGAGGCGCTGTAGGCAGGACTCCGCGGGATGGTCGATCTTGCCTTCGAGTTCGAGCATCTGATGGGCGGGCCAGTAACTATCGCTCGGTGTGACATGGCGAAGCTCGAACTCGGTGGAGAAGTCGTAGACCCAAGCGATATCCGAGCCGGCGAGGCCCTCTCTTACGGAGACGCTGATGCCGGCACCCGTCGCTTGGATGTCGACTGTTTCATTGTACGGCAGTCCGCTAGCGATATTCACGTGGCTCCGTGGAAAGACCAAGTAACGAAGCGGGTTCCCCCCAGGACAATTCTGGCATTCGAACTCGGATCCCGGCTCTTCGGGAGAGCTTCCGTCGATAGCCTTCGCATCGAGCACTGCCAGCATGGCGCCGGACCGCGAGTTGCTTATCCCCCCGGCCAACAGGCGATCACCGTCCGGACTCTTCGACACGGCGGTCCGGTTGAGCCACCCCGAGTTCACGAATCGACCCTCGAGTCCACCCTCTTCATTCAAGATGAACAGCGTGGATGGCCACCACGTGTAGTGGTGCACAGTCCAGGCGATCGTAGGCTGCCCCCCCACATCGTGCACCATCAGGCTTCGAGACACCCAGGGCGGGGAGAATGTCTGGGCCGCGAATCGGTAGGAGTCTTCTCGAATCATGCGCCATCGAAGTTCTCCGGCGGGAGAGAACGCGAAGAGCTCGCCTCTATCCGCGAGGCCGAGTTGTCCGTCTCTCGTATTCGAGCTGAACAGAACGAGTTCGTCGCCATTCGGGAGTCTCAGCGTTTGTTGGACTTGCATGTTGGGCGTGAAATCGCGCCCCTCCGGCTGCTCGAAGTCCCACGCCACTTCGTCGGAGGCTCCCTTTGCAACGATGTGCCCGTTCGTCGCCTCCAATCGGGGGATCACCGCGATGCCTTCGTCATCAATTCTTCCTGAGACAACGATCGTCGCACCGGCCACGGCCAGGAGGATCACAACCAGGGCCGCGATGGCTCTTGGATCCCCTGCCTGCGGAAACCCGGAAGGTGCCCCAGAGTCGTCCTCGGGGAGGTCTCGCTCCATGATCCAGGCGTCCAACTCGCCGGTGAGCGCGAAGACCGACCTCCCCTTGTTCTCCCCCGGGATGCGATGTACGGGCATGCCGTACGTCTTCTCCCACCTCATGACCGTCCGCACGTTCCGGTCCAGGTAGCGAGCGATCTGCTTCCAGGATCTCAAACGCCGGCTCTGCCCTTCCAACGTCATGCGCTCCCACCCTGTGGATTCCTGGAAAACCCGACGACGGTGTGTCTTGGACCCAGGGTTAGGGTGGGGTGGGGCGGGGTTGGGCGCAACAGACGCGATGTCGGCTTTTGTCACCTCTTGTCTGTTGTCTGGAAATCTACCGATCGAAAAGTTGTAGCTCTACAAAAACCCGGCCCAGGGAGCCGAAAGGAGATCATCGTGCCAACACGACCTTTCCGTATCCTCGCCTACGCGCTTCTCGCGCCGATGTTGACCGCCTGTCCAGTACCGGACGGGCCCACCTCGCCGACGGTGCCTGAAATTCCAACATTCAAGGCATCATGGCTCAGCGCCTCCTGGGCGGGCGGGCGTGTCGGGCAGCCCAACGACGCCAAGTCGCCTCAGGCCACGGATGCTCCCGGCCGGGCCTGTACGCCGAACGCCAATTTCCTCGGCACGATGTACCCGTTCATGGACAACCACCAGCGCACTCCCGGCCACCTCACGGTCATCAACAACTGCACCGGCCTAACGGTGAGCTTCGCCATTTGCTTGGCCTCCGGCTCCCAGCCGCAACCGTCGACAGCGACGCCGGGACTCAAGAACTGCGCAATAGACCGGAGGTATGCGCCATGAGGCAGATCCGAAGACCCACTCTGACGGTCCTCTACCTGACTTGTCTGGTCACCGGTTGCGGTGGTGGGTCCGACAGTACCGGACCAAGTGACGACGCTCCTCCTCCCGCACCCACCGTCGCCTCGGTAGTAGTGACACCCACCACCGCCACCTTCGCTACACTTGGGGAGACGGTTCAGCTAAGCGCCAGCGCCCGCGACGCGAGCGGGAATACAATCTCCGGGAAAACGTTCACCTGGTCGTCGTCCAGCGCGAGTGTGGCGACGGTCAGCTCGTCCGGTCTTGTGACCGCCGTGGCCAACGGGTCCGCCACCATCACGGCAAGCGCGGATGGGATCAACGGCACGGCCACGATTACGGTTCAGGCCCCTGAGCTTTACGTAACCAACATGGGAGATGGTTCTATTTCGGTTGTTGATATTGGAAATGGTTCTGTTATCGCTACGATAAGTGTCGGGACGAATCCAGGGCTTGTAGGCATTATTCCCTCACTTAACATGGCCTACGTTGGGGATCTCGGCGAAAGCAACATCCATGTCATCAACACCACAACCAGAGAGGTTGTAGCATCTATAGCGATTTCGAGACCGTCCGGGGGGGGTGACGTTGATGTGATGAATAGAAAGGTGTTCGTGCTGGATCTTGGCAACGGATCACCAGGCACGAACATGCACGTCATAGACGCATCAAACAACACGGAGACGGCAGATGTTACAATCGGCAGTAATCTGAGCGACATCCGCATCGATCCTGCAGCAAATCGAGCCTATGTAACCGACTTTGACGAGGGGTTGAAGGTCATCGATTTGGCGAACAACTCTGTTCTCAAGACCATTGCCGTGGCTAATGGTCCTCACGGTCTTGCAATCGATTCTGATGAGAACATTGTCTATGTCACGCAAGTCGAGGGTAATACCGTCTCAGTCATTGATGTGGTGACCGGGTCCATCTTGGATGTGATTTCGGTAGGTACTGTTCCACAGTGGGTGGCCCTTAACTCATCCCGCACGAAGGCGTATGTGACCAACGAGGGTGACGGAACGGTTTCAGTCATAGACACAAGCACTAGGGCGGTGATAGCTACCATAACGGTAGGAACAGATCCCTTCTTTATTCTTATTGACCCTAGTGCTGAGATAGCGTACGTAAGTAATAGCGGTAGTAAGACAGTCTCGGTGATAGATATAATAAACGACACTGTCGTTAATACTATCAGTGTAGGACTCCAACCCATTGGGCTTGCAATTAATCCCTAAGGGGTGCCCTGCTCTAGGTAGTGCTTTAGCAACACGCGTCGCTCCCATCCGATCACGTGAGCTGACCCCCAAAGTTAATCCACGAATTACGGGAGTCTCGAGCCTCTGGTTTTGGCGAGGCGTTCCTCGCTCAGTGAACATTTCTCCACAAACTCTATGGGGGTCAAGTCGCCCAG
>JACZVV010000002.1 GCA_022572465.1 Chloroflexota bacterium | reverse complement strand
CGCCGTCATGAGAGGCGAGGCCCGAGCGGGCGTCTTCTCGGAGACCGACCCTCTGGCTCCTTGTAACCGGGTGGCGGAGAGGTACCGATGGGAGTGCTACATCAACCATGCGGGGCGTCTGATCACCTTCTTCGACTTCGACGTCGGTCTCGCCTCTCATGCGTGCCTGGAGGCGTTGCCTCGCGATATATCGGCGTGTATCCAGAGCTTGGGCCTGATGGTCAGTAACCCCGCCTGGCAGAAGACACTGGCCGGACCCGAGAGCGCCTCTCGAAGCTTCGAGGTGACCCTGCAGCTGTGTCGCCGGTTCCCCGTGGCCTACCAGGGCGACTGTGTGTCGGGGGGCGTGGACAATATCCTCAACTTCGATGGGACCAATCTGGACAGGGCGTTGCGACTCTGTGGCGCAGCGGACGCACCTTACCGGGAGAATTGTTACCTGCATATAGGCAGAGCCATAGAGGTCCAGGTTGTGAAGCCGGATGATCGGTTCAGCCTGTGCCAGGAGGTTGTAGCGAACTATCGAGAGACGTGTGTAGCCGGAGCCGGGATAGAGGTGGTTGATGGACGGCCGGTGATCGTGCGGAGGGTGTTCTTTGAGAAGCTGCTAGCGCCCGATGCTGAGCCCATCCTCGAGCCGGAGGTCCGTGAAGAGCAGGCCGCCAGCGTCGAGGTCCGGGTGGCCGGTGGCGGCTTCGTTCCGGAACGTGTGACCATCGCAACGGGCGAAACGGTCCGGTGGGTCAACGCGGGCAGCGACTTCATCTGGCCGGCATCCAACGTCCACCCGACCCACGAGCTGTACTCGGGGTTCGATGCCGGGAGGCCCATCGCCCCACAGGGCGCCTGGTCCTTCACCTTTTACACGGCGGGCGTGTGGGGCTACCACGACCACATGAATCCGACGAAAACCGCCGTTGTGGTCGTGGAAGAAAGCCCATAGCCCGCTGTCATGAGGCACCGAGAGTGACGTCTCTTGTCCTTCCCGCTTGGTTACGTAATGTTGCGGCCATGACGGCGACCGCCTTAGGACCGGGGCAGAAGAGGATCAAGCCGTAGATGTCGCCATGAGGGACGTCGCCAAGGCACTACGAAGATGCGTCCGTGGGAAGCTGCCAGCTGTGTGCCTGTCACCAGTAAGACGGTCTCGATACCTCCCTGAACCGCTGAATCCGACTGAAACACGGTTCCGGGACGGCGCCGCCGTGGTGCAACGCGCTGCGCCGCTCTATAATGCGCCAAGCCCGCCCCGCCTGTCCGATGAATCCCGACTGGCCGGGACGTAGTCGGAGGCCGGGGCGCGAGGGAGGAAAGTAGAATGGCCGACGATACCAGCGCACCCATCCTGTACGAGAAGCGAGACGACCGCATCGCCGTGATCACCATCAACCGGCCCGAGGCCCGCAACGCCCTCAGTCGCGGCATGTACCAGACCCTGGAGGAGATATGGGTCGACTTCATGGCAGACGACGGCTTGAGTGTCGCCATCCTCACCGGGACCGGCGACCGGGCCTTCTGCGCCGGCGCCGACCTCAAGGAGATGGCCCAGGCCAACCCCATGGTCGGTACGTTCAAGCGGGGCATCGCCCGTCTATTGGACGATTGGGAGATCGACGTGTGGAAACCCATCATCGCCGCCGTCAACGGCCTGGCCCTGGGCCAGGGCCTCAGCCTGGTCATGGCCACCGACATGCGCATCGCCGCCGAGGACGCCGTCTTCGGCATGAGCCAGATCAAGTGGGGCATCGCCAGCGGCACCGCCACCCAGATACTTCCCCGCTTCCTCCCCTACCCCATCGGCATGGAGATGCTGCTGACCGGCAACAACATCACCGCCCAACGGGCCTACGAGGTCGGCCTGATCAACAAGGTCGTGCCCCGCGACCGCCTGATGGACGAGGCGCTGGAGCTGGCGCGGACCGTCGCCGCCAACGCCCCGTTGGCCTTGCAAGCGGCGAAAGAGGCTGCGGTGATGGGCCTGCACATGAACCTGCACGACTCACTCAAGTACGGGTTCAAGGCCGAGCGCCTCAACGGCTACACCGAGGACGCCCAGGAAGGGCCTCGCGCCTTCGCCGAGAAGCGGCCGCCCCAGTGGAAGGCCCGGTAGGGCGCCAAACCTGGCGCGATGGGAGCGAAACGGCCAGGAGAGGGTAGATGCTACCTCGCCTCAGTCCCCCGGAACCGGGGCATCACCTCCAGGGCGAAGCGCTCCATGTTCTCCATGTGCTCCTCCAGCTCGAAGCCCTGGAAGCTGACGATCAGATAGGTGGCGCCGGCGTCGATGTAGCGCTCGATGTCCTCGCCGATCTGCTCCGGCGAGCCCCAGAACGGCTGACGATCGGCGCTCTTGATCGGCTGGCTCGTCACGTTGACTCGCTCCGCCCGCATCACGATCTGGAATCCCTTCGGCCGCCCGTCCGACTCGTCCCAGAGCCGTTCGAAGAGCGCCAGCGCCCGCCCTAGCCCCGCCAGGTCCAGGTTGAACGGAATCCAGCCGTCGCCGTACTTGACCGCCCGGCGCACCGACGGCCCGGTGCGTCCGCCGATCCAGATGGGCGGGTGCGGCTTCTGGACCGGTTTGGGCCAGAACGTGATGTTGGCGACCCGAAAGTGCTTCCCCTCATACCGGGGGCGGTCCTCGGTCCACAGGACCTTCATGATCTCCAGATACTCGTCGGTCATCGTGCCGCGATCCCGAAACGGCACCTTCAGCGTGTCGAACTCGCCCTCCAGATAGCCGACGCCGGCGCCGAAGATGACACGCCCGCCGGTCATGAAGTCCAACGTGGCCACCGCCTTGGCCGTGTGGAACGGCGTCCGGTAAGGCACCACGACGATGTCGGTGATCACCTTCAGGTTGGAGATGCCCGCCGCGTAGGCCAGGAACGTGAACGGATCGAACCAGACCTCCGTCGCCACCCGCTTCCAGTAGTCCGGCATGAACAGGTGGTCGCCGGACGTGATGGCGTCGAACCCCCAGGCGTCGGCCCGGCGGATCAGGTATTCGAAAGTCTCCTGCTGGCGATAAGACCGGTAGCGGGTGATACGCTGGTAGGGATAGGCAAAGGCGAATTCCATCGAAAAGGCTCGACCCTCGGGCCAGGGCGAATTCTATCACCGCGCCAGGGGTTCGGATAGACCGCAAAGCCCCTCCGTAGGTATACTCTCTGGGCTCGGGCTGTCCGGCACCTATGACCATGGCTGAGATTCGCGCATTCCGTGGCCTCCGTTATAGCCAGGCGCTCGTGGGCGACCTCGGCGACGTCATCTCGCAGCCCTTCGACGTCATCTCGCCCGAAGAGCAGGACCGGCTCTACGCCCTCAGCGAGCACAACGTCGTTCGACTGGAGCTCAGCCGCGATCCCGGGGACGACAGTCCCAAAGACCGTTACGCCCTGGCCGGCGACCTCTATCGCCGCTGGCGCCGCGAGGGCGTCCTGGCCCAAGAGCAGGCGGCGGCCATCTATCTCACGCGGCATGAGTTCCCGGACCGCACCGGTCCCGCCGTTCGCCAGGAGCTTACCGTTGCGTTGCGCCTGGAACCTTTGGACGACGGAAGCATCAAACCCCACGAGTACACCCGCCCGGGACCCAAGGAAGACCGTCTGAAGCTCATGGTAGCCACCCAGGCGAACGTCAGCCCGGTCATGCTGCTCTACGAAGACCCGTGGTCGATCGGCCCCGTGCTGGAGGAGGCCATCCAGGGCTTTCAACCCATCGAGGCCCGCACAGCCACCGGCGAGCGGTTCTCCACCTGGCCGATCATCAACCCCATGGTCATCAATCTCGTGCGAGAGGCCCTGGCGCCGGAGCCGCTCTACATCGCCGACGGCCACCACCGCATCGAGACGGCCCTGGCCTATCGGGACCAGGTGCTGGCCGGCAAGGGAGAGCAGCAGCCCGACCGGGCCTGCGGCTTCATCATGGCGACGCTGGTCGAGTTCAACGACCCGGGGCTGCGCAACCTCCCCTACCATCGGGTGCTGACCGGGCTTGGAGCCGAAGCTATGACCCGCCTTCGCCAACGGATCGAGACGGTCTGCGTCGAGGAACGGCACGATATGGCCGGCGCTCCGCCTCGAGAGATCGCCAACGCCGCGCTGGACAGCCTGGACGAGACCGGCGCCCTGTTCCAGGTCTGGGGCCTCGAGCCGGGCGTGCGCTCCACGCTGCGGCTGCGAAGTCCCGAGACGGTGGAGGCCATCGCCGGCGACACCCATTCAACGGCCTGGGCCGGCCTCGCGTCCATTATCTTCCGGGAGGCGGTCCTCAAGCCCGCCCTGGGCGTCGACGAGGCCGAGGCCGAAGAGCGGGGCTGGCTCATCTTCGCCCAGGATGCCGAGGAGGCGGTCCAACGAGTCTCGGAGGGCCGGGGCCAGCTTGCCTTCATGTCGAAATCCGTGCCCTTGGACACCTTGCGGTTCGTTTCCGACCGGGGCGAACGGCTGCCGCCCAAGTCCACCTACTTCCACCCCAAGCTGGCGACCGGCCTGGTGATCAACCCGCTGGATGGCGTCGTTTGACCGCAGCGCTCGCCACGCGCTTCGCCACCGTGGGAGTCGTCGTCGCCCTGGTGGTCGCCGCTTGCGGAGGCTCGTCGAGCGAGGAGTCGTCCCGCCAGAACCCCGCCGGCATCGGCGAGCCGGTCTCCACCACCATCACGACCGCCGATGGCGAGTTCGGCGTGCGGCTCACGTTGCACCGGGCGCTTCGCGGCCTGCCGGCTCTGGTGAGTGTCCTGGAAGCCTCCGGCAGCAACGGCGGTCCGGCTCAGGGCTTCGACTACGTCCTGGCTCTGGTTGCCTTCGAGTACCTTCGGGGGCCAGACGAAGACACGCAATTCTTTCTCTCGTCCTTCGACTTCACCGCCGTCTCTTCCGACGGCAAGGACTACCTCGAGCCCGTCTTCGCGATCGAGCCCGAACCTCGGATCGTGGCGAACCTCTACCCAGGAGCGTCCCACGAGGGTTGGCTCATTCTCCAGGTCGAACAGGGCGATGCGGCGCCGCTGATGGCCTTCGGGCGCGACGAGCTCGGGCGTGGCGGCGCATGGTGGAGGCTCCCCGTCCTCGAACCTCCGCCGTGAGCACCGTCGCGCTGGGGTAGCATTTGGGCGCCATCGCCGGTATGATGCCCGCGTTCCCCCTGACCGGCCCTCGACGCTTGCCGGGCGGCTAATCGTACCCGTCCGAAAGGAGGTCCGCCGACCATGGCTGAGTTCCAGGACAAAGAGATCGTCGTGGGCAAGATGCGGCTGCACTACCTGGACTGGGGGACCGAGGGCAAGCAGACGGTCCTGCTCCTTCACGGCGGCTCCCAGTCGGCCCATAGCTGGGATGAGTTTTCCCGGGCGATGCGCCACGACTATCACGTGATCGCCCTGGACCAACGAGGCCACGGCGACAGCAGCTGGTCCAAGTACGGGATCTACACCCTCAAGGCCCACCTGCGCGACATCGGTGGGTTCGTGCGGGCGCTGGACCTGAAAAAAATAATTTTAGTCGGCCTCTCCATGGGCGGCCGCAACTCCATCGCCTACGCCGGAATCCACCCCGAGAGGATCGACCGGCTGGTCATCGTCGACGTCGGGCCGGAGATCATGAAGAAAGGGATCGAGAACATCCAGCGGTTCGTACGCCGCACGGACATTCTCCCGACCAGGGAAGCCTTCGTCGAGCGGGCGCACCAGTTCAACCCGCTGCGGCCCATCGAGCAGCTGCGTGACCGTCTCTCGTGGCACCTGCGCCAGCTCCCCGACGGCCAATGGACCTGGAAGTACGACCGGCGGTTCCGAAACCGGCGCAGCGCCGAGGCCGGCCAGGAGGATCTTTGGGGCTACGTGCGCCGCATCAAAGCGCCGACGCTGCTGGTGCGGGGAGCGCTGAGCGATATCCTCTCGCCGGCCGCGGCCAAGCGCTTGCAGAAGGCCATCCCAGGGAGCTCGCTGGTGGTCATCGAGAAGGCCGGACACACCGTCGCCGGCGACAACCCGCCGGCCTTCGCCGCCGCCGTGCGCTCGTTCCTGCACGACACTGGCAGGTGATCGCCGCCGGCGGCATCGGCGACGCCCGCCGAAACTACGGTTTGCCCGGCGAGAGCGGTTTCGGCCCCGACGGACTCGACGTCACGGCCGTGTCCAGCTCGACCTCGTGCTGACGCGCCAGCGTGGCGAGCAAGATCTTGCACCGCTCCTTGGCGGGTAGATACCGAACGAAGATCGCCTCCAGGCCTTTGAATGGCCCCGCGTTCACCAGCACCGGGTCGCCTGGTTTGAAGACCTCTCGCCAGCCGCCGGCGTTCCAATCGGCCACTCGTTCGCGCACCGTCTCCACGATCCGGTCCTCGACCGGCGTCGGACGGTGCTCGGGACCGAGGAAGTACTTGAGGCCTCTGGCCCGCCGCACCTGGAGCCAGGTCGTGTCTTCGGGGTCGGCTTTGCAAAAAAGGTATGAAGGGAAAAGGGGCTCGAGCCTGCGCCGGCCTTGCTTGTTGACGATGATCTCGGGGTGGTAGAGCTCGATCCCCAGGGGGACCAGCTGCTCCCGCAGGGCCGATTCGAGGCCCCGATGGACCTTCGCCGCATACCAACGCAATTCCATGGAGTGTGCTTCCTCACCTGGACCGAGCCCGCCAGATTCCAGAGGACGACTGTTTCATTGTACCAAACATCGGGAGGGCTCCGGCCCCATTTCAGGAACGGCGTCGCCGTTTTCGATTGTCGCCGGCCTCTCGGCTCTCTATAATCACCTTCGACCGCGCCGGCCCCGCTTGGGGCCATTCTACGAGCGCGGAGGAGGCCTTCGAATGTCGCCAATCCGTCTGGACGTCAAGGACTACATCGCGGTGGTCACCATCGACTACCCGCCGGTCAACGCCATGGCCGTCGACGCCTACGGGCATATCATCGAGATCTTCGACGAGCTGCACGACCGGGACGACGCCCGGGTGGTCGTCCTCACCGCCACCGGCGAGCGAGCGTTCTGCGCCGGCGTCGACGTGCGGAGCCGGATCCCAGGCGCTCCCGCGCCGAGGAAGGACCATGGGCGCACCGCCAGGGAGGGCTTCAACGCCATCTACGAGTGCCCCATCCCGGTCATCGGCGCCATCAACGGCCCGACCCTCGGGGCCGGCATCGGCCTCGCGGCCTCGTGCGATTATCTCATCGCCTCCGAAAAGGCGACCTTCGGCCTGCCGGAGATCGACGTCGGCCTCTTGGGCGGCGCCCGCCACTCCTTCCGCCTGTTCCCCCAGGGCGTCGTGCGCCGGATGCACTACACCGCCGAGCGGCTCAGCGCCCAGGAGGCCTACCGCCTCGGCGCGGTGCACAAGGTCGTGCCGCCCGACCGCCTGATGGACGAAGCGATGAGCGACGCCGCCATCATCGCGGCCAAGATGCCCATCGGGATTCGATTGGCCAAAGAAGGCCTCAACACGGTCGAGTGGATGGACCTGAAGAACGGCTACCGCTTCGAGCAGACGCGCACCGCGGTGCTGCAGCTGACCGAGGACGCCGCCGAGGCCAAGCGGGCGTTCGTCGAGAAACGTCCGGCGGTGTTCAAGGGCAGGTAGCCGGGCGGGGCAAGTGCGGAGTCGTCCGCTACCCGGCGGGCCTGTCGGTCCAGTAGTCCAGCGCTTTGCGATAGGCGATCGCTCCCCGCTGGAACGACGGGAAGGCGAGCACGCCCTTCTCCCGGAGGACCTGCCGGATCTCCACCGCCTCTTTCTCCGCCGACGTGGCCGTCACCATAGCGAAAAACGGCTTTCTGGAGCCTTTGGCGAAATCGGCGACGGCGTCGAAGAAGCTGCGGCCCTGGCTGTCCTTGTCCCGCTCGCGGCGCCGCCCCATGGAGCCCACGAAGATCTCCAGGCCCAGGAAATCGGTGTTGGCGTCCTCGTCGAGGATGCCCAGCAGCCGGTTCGCCATGTCGGTGGACTGAAAGTTCCAACTGACGTCCAGCGGGTTCTTGTAGCTGCCGCCGATGACGTTGAAGAACGACGAGAGCTCGCCGTAGCTCTTGTCCGAGAGGAGCGGTACTTGCAGCCCCTGTTTGGAGAAGGTGTCGGTGATCACCACGGACTCGCCGCCGGTCATGCACACCAGGGCGCCTCGCGGGCCTCGGAGCTCACCCAGCTTGAGGATGGCCGCCGTGGTGTCCACGATCTCGTCGAGGCTGTCGACGCGTATGGCGCCCGTCTGGCGCATGAGGGCGTCCCACACCGCCTGGGACGACGCCATCGACCCGGTGTGGGAGTTGGCCGCCCGCGCCCCGGCGTCGGTCTGGCCGCCCTTCCAGATCAGCACCGGCTTCCGCGCCGCGACCTTACGCAGCGTCTCGAACAGCCGCCGCCCGTTCTTCGTCCCTTCGATGTAGGCGCCGATGACCTTCACCTCGGGGTCCTGGGCGAAGTACTCGATGAAGTCCGAGACGTCCATCACGGCGGCGTTGCCGAAGCTGACCGACTTGGCCAGCTTGATGCCGTGGACGGCTTCCAGCGTGGTGCTGAAGAAGATCGTATGGGTGCCGCTCTGGCCGATAAAGGCCACGGGGCCGCTCTCGCCGTGGTACTGGTCCACGCTGTGGCGCACGCCGGCTTTGGGGTTGAACAGCCCCATGCAGTTGGGGCCGATGAGCGGCATCTGAGCGTCGGTGGCCATCTTGGCGATGAGCTGCTGGAGCCCCTTCCCCTCGTCGTCGGTCTCGGCGAACCCCGACGTGAAGATGCCGACGCCGCCGACCTTGGCCTTGACACAGTCCGACAGCACGATGGGGACGACCTTTCGGGGCACGGCGACCAGCACGTAGTCCACGGGCCCCGGGACGTCCAGCAGACTCGTGTAGTTGGTGACGCCCAGCTCCTCGATCCCTGGAATCTCGTTCTGGTCGACCTGGACTGAGAAGAGCCGGCCCTGGACCGTCTTCATGTTGCGGAGCCAGGAATACTGCGTGGCCTTCTTGTCGCCGACCACGACGACGGTCTTGGGATTGAAGACGCGGTCCAGGGTCTTGGAATCGAACGGCATCGGGGTCCTCTCTCTCGGAGTGGCCTTGGTTCCCAGGCGGGCGTTACGACGCCGCTTCGTCCTCCAGCACGATACGGGCGTCCACCGCGGCGATCCCGTCCTTGTAGGCGAAGATGGGGTTCATGTCCAGCTCCTTGATCTCGGGGTGGCCCTCAACGAACTCCGACAGTGTCAGAATCGCCTGCTCCAGCCGCGCGACGTCCGCCGGGTCCTGGCCGCGATAGCCCTCCAGCACCGGATAGCCCTTGATCTCGCGCACCATCTGGCCGGCATCCCTGGGGGTCAGCGGCACGATGCGGAACGCCACGTCCTTCAGCACCTCGACCAGCACGCCGCCCAGGCCGAACATGAGCACCGGCCCGAACTGCGGGTCCTTGGACATGCCCAGGATCACCTCGGTGCCCTGCTTGGCCATGGCTTGAACGGCGACGCCGTGGACGTTGGCCTTGGCGTTGGCCTTCTTGGTTGCCGCCATGATCTCGTCGAAGGCGGTGCTGACGGCGGCTTCGTCCGCCAGGCCCACCTTCACGCCGCCGATGTCGCTCTTGTGGATGATGTCCGGCGACACGATCTTCAGCACCACGGGGTATCCGATCTCTCTGGCTATCCGCTGGGCCTCGGCCTTGTCCTTGGCCAGGCGAGTGTCCACGACGTCGATGCCGGCCTCTTTGAGCGCCTGCTTGGCCTCGACCTCGGTCAGCATCAACCGCTTCTCTTTCCGCGCCACCGCCACGATTGCGTCAAAGGGCATGAGGAGTGCCCCTCCTTTCGAGGGTGGAAAACGTCATCGCCCAGTATAGCGACAGGGGGCGGGGAATCAAGCGCGGCCGGCGACTCTGTGTTCGGGCGGGGCCGGAGTTCGGGAGGGGCAGGCGTTCGGGAGAGGCCGGCGTTCAGGCGGCTCTACTCCCGGTCCGCCCTACGAGTCCCGTTCAGTCGCCAGCCGTTCGATGTTCTTCAACGTCTGGATGATCTCTTTGCCCATGACGCGGCCGGCCATCAACTTGCTCTGGACCCACGCGATGCCGAACCCGGCGTCCCATCGATACTCCAGTCCAACGCGGCTCCCACCGCCCTCGGCGGTGATGCTGATAGTGGTGATGAAGTTCCTGACGCCGCTCGTCTCGCGGCCGTCCACGGACTCCCGCAGGTGTCCCAGCGCCAGGATGCGCCCCGGCTCCCAGACGACGACCTCCTGCTCGACCTCCAGCTCGTGCGTGTACAGAATCCGGACCAGCCGCTGCTTTCGGCCCAGGCCTCTCTCGGGGCCCGAGAGGTGCGAGGCCGACTCCACGCCGCTGGACCATTCAGGGATGCGGTCCACGGAATCGATCACCCGCCAGACCTGATCGGTGGCGGCGGCTATCGTCCGATGACGCGAGACTCTCATAGCCGTCTACAGCCGTCCTTTACCCGGGCAAGCCGCCCATGGGGTCAAACGACTCCCCCAACGGCTCAGGGGTGGAAGGGTCGTTCGACGTCGCGCCCGTCTAGTCGAAGCCGTAGAGGCGAGCGGCGTTCTCGGCGACGATCTTACGGCGGTCCTCCGCCGGGATGTCGCCACACAGGTACTCGATCATCTTCTGTGAGTTGGGCCAGGTGCTGTCGAGATGCGGGTAGTCCGACGACCACATGATGTTGTCCACCCCGATGATGTCGCGCACCAGGATCCCCGCTCGGTCGCGCATAAACGTGAGGAAGCAGTTGCGCTTGACGTACTCGCTGGGGTTGGTCTCCTGAGGAATGACCCACTTTTGGAACGCGCGGCGCCGGTCGAACAGGTAGTCCATGCGTTCGACGAAGTAGCCGGCCCACCCGATGTCGTTCTCGGCCGAGACGACTTTCAAGCCGGGGTATTTCACGAACACGCCCGAGAAGATCATTCGAGTCAAGCACTCCTGGATGGCCCCGGGGTCCAGCACCTGCCCCACGAGGCTATCCAGACCCGTCTTGAGCTTGAACCTCCGCTCGGTGAGAATGTGGAGGCTGACGGGCATGTCGTTGGACTCGGCCGCGGCCCACAGGGGATAGTACACGGGGTTGTCGTAATGGAGTCCCTCCGTCGGGTTCACGGTGACGGAGATGCCGCCGAGGCCGATCTCCTTGCACCGATGCAGCTCGGTGACCGCCGCCTCGATGTCGTCGATGGGCACCAGGCCGATGCCCCTGAACAGGTCGGGGTGGACCTTCACGAAGTCGGCCAGCCAGCTGTTGTAGGCCCGGAAGCAAGCGAGCTGGTAGGGCAGGTCGGAGATGCCGAACATCCGCAGCGCCACCGATGGGTAGATCACCTCGGCCTCGACGCCGTCGGCCTCCATGTCCTCGATTCGAGCGTTGGGGTCCCATGCCCCCGGGCGCGAGTCCTTCTCGTAGCTGCCCATGCTCTTGAGCTGATCGCTGGGCCGGCCTGCCCCGGAGACCGCCGCGACCTGGATCAGGGAGACGCCTTCAGCCTTGAAGACGTCGTTCTCGCCCTCCCGCACGCAGTACGGCGCCCGCTCCTTGAACGCCGGCTCCATGTACTTCGTCCAGAGGTCTCCCGGCTCGACGACGTGCGAATCGGCGGAGATGACGTTGAACTTGGTCATGATCCCTCCCTGTCCGTTAGCGCGGCGCGCTGTGGCGTTTTGCCGCACGATTATAGCAACACCGGCGCGGCGGCGCAGCCTCCGGCGGATTATTTCTCGCGGCGAGACGCTCCGCGATCGCCGGAGGCATCTGTCTGGAAGGGACCGAACCCTGGTCGGGTTTCAAGCGTGGGCCGGCCGCCGCGGTAGACGGGATACGGGATACGGAGATTGCGACCACTGCGCGCCGATCGGATCGGCAGGCTCGCGGGCGTCGGCTACGCGACTCGAGTCCGGCGGTTGTTCAGGAAGTCGACCAATACGTATTCACCGAGCTTGTCGGGCGAGGCGTAGAAGGCCCGGCCGCGGTTGACCCGCGACAAGAGGTTGATGAAATCGATCAGCGGATAGCTGTTCTCCAGCATGAAAGTGTTGATGACGATCCCTTCCTGGGCGCACCGCCGGCCCTCCTTCAGCGTCTCGCGGATGGTCTGCGGCGAAGGCGGATAGCTGAAGTAAGGCACGCCGTGGTCCAGGTGGGCCGTAGGCTCGCCGTCGGTCACCATGATGATCTGACGAGTGCAGCCCTTGTGCTTGGCCAGAAGCTTGCGCGACATCATGAACGCGTGGTGCATGTTGGTGCCCGAAATTCCGGTGTCCCAGCTCAGCTCCGGCAGATCTTCGCCTTTGAACTCCACCGCGACGTCGGAGAACCCGATGATGTAGAGGGCGTCTCGGGGATACTGGCTGCTGATGAGGGAGTGGAGCGCGATGGCGACCTTCTTAGCCGCCGTGAAGTTGCCGTAGTAGCCCATCGACCGGCTGCGGTCAAGCAGCAGGCACGTCGCCGCCTCCGTGCGGTGCTCCACCCGCTCGACCTCGAAGTCATCCACCCGCATGCGCAGCGGAGTCCCCACGCCCTCCCGCCGCACCGTATTCATCAGCGACTTTTGCAGGTCGACGGCGAAATCGTCGCCGAACTCCCAGGGCTTGGTCTCGCCCGTGTTCTCGCCGCCCATGCCCCGGTATCTCGTCTCGTGGCTCCCAATGCGGTCCTTCTTGAGCTGGGCGAAGATATCGCGGACGGCCTTCTGGCCGATCTTACGAATGCCCCGAGGCGTCAGCTCCAGCCTGTCGCCCTTGCGCCGGATGTATCCGGCCTCCTCCAGGCGTTTCATCAGCTTCTTCAGCTCTTCCCACGTCCGCTTGGCCTCCTCGCCCAGAAGCTCCGCCAGCTTCTCCTCGTCGACTCGCTCCAGGTCGTCCGGCGTTCGGATGTCTTTCAGCTGGGCCTCGAGATTCTCCATCTGCTGAAGCTGGTCCATGACCCGCATGGCCTCGTCCAGCGAGATCTCTTCCTGGCCGCTGAAAGGGTACTGCCGGCTGAGCTCGTCCGGCGGGTACATGTCGTCCATCATCGCGGCGAGCATGCCCAGCTCTTGCCGCATCTCGTCGTCCATCAGTGATGCCATCAGGTCCTGGAGCTGCTGCCGCGTCTCCTCGGGCATGCTGTCCAGCAGCGACTGCGCCTGGGCCATCCGCTCCTGAATCTGCTCCATCAGCTCTTCCATGTTCGCCGGCTGATTGGGCCCGAACATCTCGCCGTACCGCTGCATGAACTGCTGGAACTGCTCGTCGCTCAGCTGACCCCGCGAGTGCTGGTCCAGCATCTGGTTCAGGTCCTTGAGCATCTGCTTCATGCCCTGCATCTGCTCCGGCGTCATCCCCTGGAGCGAGCTCTGCATGTCCTTGAAGTACTGCTCCATCATCTTCTGCTTGAGCTCGTCCATGAGCTCCTGAAACTTCTGCCGCGCCTCGGCGTCCATGAAGTCGTAGTCGCTCAGCTGTTTGATCTGGCCCGCCGGGTCGTCGGGGAGCTGGTCCAGCGTGTCGCGGCGGCGGTCGGCCAGGTTCTGCACCGTTTGCAGCAGCGACGCCTGCGACGGATCTTGCGCCACCCGCTGACGCGCCTCCTGAAGCCGCCGGTCGATCCCTTCCCGCTCCGTATCGACGATGTCTTGCAGCCGCTCTTTGATGTCGTTGAGGACCGAGCCGAGGTCGTACCGCTCCATCTCCTGCCGGCGCCGCTGTTTCAGCTGCTCCAGAAGATCGCGAATGCCCTTGGTGCGCTGACCGGCCTGGTTGGTCATCCCGCGTTGCATCAGGCGCTGGAGCGCGCGCATGACGCTGCTGTCGTTAAACAGGTCGTCGGCGAGCTCGTCCATCACCTCGTCCGGGTGAAGGTCGAACGGCTCTTGCGTGCCATCCCAGAACGAGTAGCGGTACTGGCGCACGGAACACCCCTGCCTAACGCCTCTGGCGCCCCTCTCGAAGAGGGCGGCCCGGCGTTTGGGCTATCATACCGTCGCGCCGTCCCTGAAGCAAGGACTGATCTAAACGCAGGGGCGTCCCGATATCGGATCGGGACGCCCCTACCATGCGAGCAAAAGGCTGTTTGCGTCAGTTCAGGTTGTAGACCCGCGTCGCGTTGCCGTAGGTGATCTTCTGGCGCTCATCGGCGGGGATCCCCGGCATCGACTTCTCCACCCAGTCGTGGCTGTTCGGCCAGGTGGTGTCGGTGTGCGGGTAGTCGGACTCCCACATCATGTTGTCGACGCCGATGAGGTGCCGCGCGAAGACGCCGGCCTCGTCGTGGATGAAGCAGACGTAGCACTGGCGGTGGAAGAACTCCGATGGCTTCTGCTTGAGCGACGAGTGCGTCCAGTACCGGTGCTTCTCGTAGGTGTAGTCGCTGCGCTCGAGGAAGTAGGGCACCCAGCCGATGCCGCCCTCGCTGGAGATGACCTTCAGCTTGGGATGCCGGTCCAGCATGCCCGTCCAGATGATCTGGCTCAGGATGTCGAAGTTGGTCAGCGGCGCCGCCGTGACGAACGCCTCGGCCATGCCGGGAATGCCGCTGGAGAGCGCGCTCATGCCGCCGGCGCCGCGTCCCGCCGCGATGTGCAGGTTGATCGGCATGTCCAGCTCTTCGCACGCCGTCCAGATCGGATCGTAGACCGAGTCGACCAGCGGCTTCGCGCCCTCCACCGATTCGTGGAACCAGAAAGGTATCGAAAGCCCCTTGACGCCCAGCTTCGCGATGCGGCGCATCTCGGCGACGGCCTTCTCCGGCTCCGTCAGCGGCAGGATCCCCAGCCCCATGAGCCGGCCCGGCGCCACCGGCTGGAACTCGTCGATCAGGTAGTCGTTGTAGGCCGAGATCGCCCAGTCGCGAAGCTCGACGTCCTTGATGTTCATGAACGACTCGCCGCCCAGCCCCGGCACCGCCGGAAAACAGAACGACACCTTGACGCCATCCAGGTCCAGGTCCTTGATCCGCTCCTTGGCGTCGTAGCATCCCGGGCGCATGTCCTTGAAATTCTGGGCCTTGATTGTAAACTCCTCGTACGATCGCCCGGCCATGGTGGACAGACCGACGTTCGGGCTGAGCCGGTCCTCCACCTTCCACATCTCGGTCCCATCGTCGGAGACCACCACTTTGGGCGCCCGGTCCTTCAGTTTCGAAGGCGCGCGGGAGGTCCAAACGTGGCCCGGCTCGATGATGTGATCGTCGACCGAGATCAGGTCCAACGTTCCGTACGGTTTCGTCGGAATGTCCAGCATGAGCGTCTCCCTTCATCGAAAGCGTTTGACCGATGGTTGCAGTATGCCCGCAGCCGCGCAAGAATGCAACCGCGCCGCCCATTGGGGGTTTTCCCCTGATCCGGGCTAATCATCGGCTACTCCCAAAAATCACCCGTATGGGGGATGTGCACGACCGGCACGGGGGGCATACTGGACATCAAATGCGGCTCATTACCCCTTGGCCGGAGGTGAAGATGTAACGTGAGCACTCAAGCAATAGCGTAGCCGGAGGACATCGGGCGAGCAGATCGCCCCAAGTTGATTGCGAATGGGAGGCAATCGATGCGAAAACTGATAGGCAGGCTTTTTCGAAGCCAGAGGGGGTTCACCCTTCTGGAGATGACCGTTGTGGTCACGATCCTTGCGTTGCTGACCACCATCGTCGCCGCTTCCGTCACCGGCACCTCGGGCGAAGCCCGTACGTCGGGTAAAGACGGCGACATGAAGAACACCGACACCGCCGTGGCCCGGTTCGAGTCGGTGAACCCGGGCACCTTCCCCGTCTCTGAGAGCTCGAACCCCGGCACGGCCATCGTAGGCGGCGACACCAATGGGGACGGGATCATCATCATCTTCATCGACGACACCGGCATATCCGACGGGTCCTTGAAACCGGCCGGCACGGAAGTGACGTGCGCCGGCGCGGGCCGCGACGCTTCCATCGACGCTTGTTTCGGCTCCATTGACTTCGCCGCCCTTCTGGTGCCGGACTTCATCAAGAGTGCCCCGCAACACGGCACCTTCACGGCCCCGGACAGCATCGACATCACGGAAGGCGGGAACAACACAGTGGACCTTACCATCACCGGTTGCACCCCGGCCGGCGAGACCTGCGAGATCCATGTGGACTTTGCCATCGACGGCAGCGCCGACGATTTCTTCGTCTGGAACGTGGACAAGAACAACAACGTCATCGTGCTGAAGAACGACGCCGACTACGGCAAGTAAGAGCTGAGTGAGGCCGGCGGCGGTGCTGCCCCGTGCACACTGTCGCTGGCCTGCATCCATGACAAAGGTTTGAAACTGCGGTAAAATAAAGCATGTTTGCTCGAGATGGCGAACGGCGGCGGGGAGCTCGGAAGAGCCAATCCCTGCCGGGCAGCCCCGCCGTCCGCCGCCACCCATAACGGGCGAACCAGCAGACCGAAAACCCAACGAAACGCAAGCTAAAGACAACAAGGATGGGGCAGCCATGCGCAATTTCAAGCGACAAGAGAGGGGTTTCACCCTCATCGAGATTATCGTCGCCATTGCGATCCTGGGCGTGCTGGCCGCCGTTGCCATCCCTAGCGTCCTCACCTTCCTTAGCTCGGGTGAGAGAAGCGCGCTGCTGACCGACGAAAAGCAGCTCCAGCAGGTGTCGGACGCGTTCAAGACCGACAAGCACAAGGGGCCGGACGTCACCTTCAATTGGGGGTTGACCGGTAACAAGCGGCTGTTCGCAACCGAGGATGGCGAGGTCGGCGACGTGGAGCTGAGCCCGAGCCTGACAGACGGCGACTTCACCGACCGCGACAACTTCCAGGTCATGAAACACGTGACGGGCCCCCCCGTGGGCGCCGACGCCGTCGACAGCGACATCGAAGAGGCGGCGCTATGGATCGGGCTCCTGGTCAACGAGCCGTCGGACAACGTGGGCTCGGGCGGCGAGCAGAACGAGTCCGGCGACGCCCACCCGCAGAGCGGCGAAACGGGCGAGTACCTGCTGGAGTTCCCCGAGTCGGCTGCCGAGATCAACACCGATACCGACGACGACCCAACGAACGACAACGGCAGGACCGAGGGGACCTACTCCTGGATCGTGCTCCACAACGGCCAGATCAAGCCCGCCTACAAGAGCGTCACCGACAGCAAGTGGTACGTCGGGTACAACGACGCCTTCCCCTAAGGCGAACATTGGGAACCGAAGAGGGCGCCCCCGGCTGGAGTTAGGGGCGCCCTCTCTTTTTCGATAGCTGCGGGTACACCCTGAGGTCGGCAGTGCGCCCATGCGAAACCAACGAGGATTCACGCTCATCGAGGTGGTGACGGTCGTGGCCATCATCGCGATCCTGGCCGCCATCACCATTCCCAGCGTGGTCGGGCTGTTGGCCCGGGGCCGCGCGGCAGCCCTGCTGCAAGACCAACGGCTCTTGCAGCAGGCGGTGGATGCCTTCTCCACCGACAAGCACCGAGGGCCCGATAGCTCCAACCGTTGGGGCGTCGAGTCGGCGCAGCGCCTTCTGCCCACCGAGGACGGCCAACCGGGGGAGCTGGAGCTCAGCGTCACCATCTTCGACCCCAACACCCCCGACAATCCGAGGATCGACAAGCACGTCGTGGGCCCCGCCACCGGCGGCGCGGCCGCCACCGCCGACATCGACGCCGGCCTGGTCTGGATGGGGCTCCTCTCCAACGAGGCCTTCGGCACCGTCGCCGGACCCGAGAACGAAAAGACCGGAACCGCCCATCCGATGCTCGGCGAAGAGAACATCTATCTCAAACGGCTCCCCGAGACCGCCGCCGAGGCCAACGCCGACATCGACACCGACCACACCAACGGCAACGGCATCACCGACGGCGAGTTCCGGTGGGTCGTGCTGTTCAACGTGCTGGTTGTCCCAACTTACGAGTCCAGCGGCGTCTGGTACGCGGCCTTCGACGCCGCCATCGGCGGCGGAACCGTAGTGGCCACGGCCACGCCCACCGGCACGCCGCCGACGCCCACGCCGACGGCCACGCCCACCGCCACGCCCACGCCGACGGCTACGCCCACCGCCACGCCGATCCCCTCGTGGACGGTGCTGGCGGACGCCCCCGAGGACGTGAACAGCGGCGGCGCCCTGACCAACGACGGCACCGACGTTTATGGGCTACGGGGCGACGATACCAAAGAATTCTGGAAGTTCACCGTCTCCAGCGGGACCTGGGCCTCACTGGCCAACACGCCGGACAACGTCAAGCAAGGCGGGGCCCTGGCCTTCGCCACCGATGGCGGCAGCCCTTACGTCTACGCCTTCCGCGGGGACCGCAAACGGGACTTCTGGCGGTTCAACATCACCAGCGGGATCTGGGAGACCCAAGCCGACGCGCTGGAGAACGTGTACTGGGGCGGCGCCCTGGCCTGGGACGGCGCGGACACCATCTACGCGTTCCGGGGCGACAACCGCAAAGAATTCTGGAAGTACAGCATCTCCGGCGATAGCTGGTCCACGGCGGCCGACGCTCCGGAGAACGTCCGGGACGGCGGCGCCCTGGTCTTCCTCTCGGGCGCCCTCTACGCCCTCCGGGGCAACAACACCAAGGATTTCTGGAAGTACAACGTGGGCTCGGACTCCTGGAGCTCCCTGTCGGACGCGCCGGAGTTCGTCAAGGGCGGCGGCGGGTTGACCACCGACGGGACCTTCATCTTCGGCCTGCGCGGCAACGGCAACAACCGTTTCTGGAGATACGACGTCGGCGCTAATAGCTGGACCAACCTTGCCGACACGCCCGCCAACGTCAACGATGGAGGAGCCCTGACCTTCGTCGGCGGAGACATCTATGCGTTCCGCGGCGGCGATATGAAAGACTTCTGGAGGTTTTGATTTAGTATTAGAATAGTATTGAACCTGGTTGTGAAATTTCGGTAAGTCGCCGGCACGGCCAAGAACGGCGCGCCCGAAAGGTTCGTCGCCGCCCGGGCCCGCGAATCATCTACCCAACCGGGAAGGTCGTACTTGTAGGGTCACCGGCTCCCCTCTCTGAGGTTGGGCCCGACTTGACGCTCGACGGGTGGCGTCGGGGGCCGGCCCTGAAAGACAGCAAAGCGCCATGAGTAGAGACAGGCCCGCCGGCCAGCGCGGTCTCACCCTGGTGGAGATCATGATCGGCACCGCTTTGGTCGGTCTGGTCCTCACCGCACTGCTCAGCTCCCTTGCTCTAGGCATCCGCAGCACCGACCTGGTCAAGCAAGACACCACCGCCCTTCAACTGGCCCGCTCCCAAATCGAGTCGATCAAGAACCAGCCCTACGCCGAGCCGATCGACTACGCCACCATCGCGCCGCCTTCCACCGACTACACCATCACCATCGCCGGGATAATCCTGGAGCCCGGCTTGCTCCAGGAGATCACGGTTACGGTATCCTACGACGCCGGCGACACCGTGCTCACGGCCTACAAGACCCGGGACCTGCCGGCGATCCAGGCGGCCGAGGGAGTGCCGGCGCCGACGCCCATACCCGACGTGACGCCGACGCCAACGCCCGTTCCATCGGGTTGGGTAGTTCCCAACCCCGCCGGCGCGCCCAACAACATCGGCAAGGGCGGCTCCCTGGCGACCGACGGCGTCGACCTCTACGCTTTCGGAGGCGACTGGGGCGCCAGCGCCAACAAGAAGGCCTTCTACAAGTACCGCGTCTCCAGCAACTCGTGGAGCACACTGGCCGACGCGCCCGCCGACGTCAAAGAGGGCGGCGCACTGGCCTACGCCACCGACGGCGGCTCGGGCTACCTCTACGCCCTCCGCGGCGGCGAGCAGCTGGACTTCTGGCGCTTCAACATCGGCTCCGGCCTCTGGGAGCTCAAGGCGGCGGCGCCCAGCAAGGCCGGCTGGGGCGGCTCCCTGGCCTGGGACGGCTCGGATACGATCTACGCCTTCACCGGCGACGGCGGCCAGGGCACCAACAACAAGGCGTTCTGGAAGTACAGCATCGCCGGCGATAGCTGGACCGGCCTGGCCGACGCCCCGGGGACCGTCAAGGCCGGCGGCGCGCTGGTCTACGATTCGGGCAACCTCTACGCCCTGCGCGGCGGCAACAGGAAAGAATTCTGGCGCTACAACGTCAGCTCGGGCGCCTGGTCCTTCCTGCCGCCAACGCCCAAAGCGGTCAACCAGGGCGGCAGGCTCGCCACCGACGGCACCTCCGTCTTCGCCTTCCGGGGCAACGCGACGCGCGACTTCTGGCAGTTCAGCATCTCGGAAGAGTCCTGGGGGGCCGCGGACGATGCCCCGGCGACCGTGAAACAAGGAGGGTCGCTGGCCCACCTCAATGGCGCTGTCTATGCCCTGCGCGGCAACAACACGCCCGATTTCTGGAAGTTCAACCCCGGGATTCCGGAGCCGCTGCCGCCAAAACCCGTTCCTCCGGGTTGGGTAGTCTCCGCCAACGCGCCCAACAAAATCGGCAAGGGCGGCGCCCTGACGACCGACGGCGTCGACCTCTACGCTTTCGGCGGCAACTGGGGCGGCGGCGCCAACAAGAAGGCGCTCTACAAGTACTTCGTGGCCGGCGGCACGTGGAGCATACTGAACGACGCGCTTGCCGACGTGAACGAGGGCGGCGCTCTGACCTATGCCACCGATGGCGGCGCAGGCTACCTCTACGCCTTCGGCGGCATCGGTACTTTGGACTTCTGGCGCTTCGACATCGGCTCCGGCCTCTGGGAACCAATGGCCGCGGCGCCCAGCTTGGTCGGCTGGGGCGGGTCCCTGGCCTGGGACGGCGCGGACACCATCTATGCCTTCACCGGCGACGGCGGCGCGGGGACCAACAAGAAGGCGTTCTGGGCGTACAGCATCGCCGACGATAGCTGGACCAGCCTGGCCGACGCCCCGGGGGACGTCGGGGCCGGCGGCTCGCTGGTCTACGATTCGGGCAACCTCTACGCCATGGGCGGCGGCGGCTCCACCTCGTTCTGGAAATATGACGTCAGCAGCGGGACCTGGACCATCCTTCCGGATACACCCGCCGCGGTGGACGAGGGTGGCAGTCTCACCACCGACGGGACCTTCGTCTACGCATTCCGTGGTGGCACGACGACGGACTTCTGGAAGTTCAGCATCGCCGACGGTACCTGGTCGACTGCGGACGACGCTCCGACCACCGTGGGCCAGGGTGGATCGCTGGCGCACCTGAATGGCGCTGTCTATGCCCTGAGCGGCAACAACACGCCCGATTTCCAGAAGTTCAACACCGGTGTGCCTCCGCCGCCAACGCCGACTCCAACGGCGGCTCCAACAGCGACGGCAACGGCGGGGCCCACTCCAACGCCGACGATTGGGCCGACACCTACGCCGACGATCGGGCCGACACCTACGCCGACGCCGACACCTGGGCCGACGCCAACCGCGGGGCCCACCCCAACGCCGACGATTGGGCCGACACCTACGCCGGCAGCGACGCCGTTGCCGGTGGAGGTCTGCTCGTGGGTCTCCCTGGCCAACACGCCGGCCAACGTCCATGACGGCGGCTCCCTGGCCACCGACCTCATCAACATCTTCGCGTTCCGGGGCGACACGACGCGGGACTTCTGGAAGTACACCATCAGCACGAACTCTTGGTCCTCTTCAACCATCGCGCCCGCGAACGTCGGCAACGGTGGGTCCCTCCTCTACGCCACCGTTGGCGGCGCCCGCTATATCTACGCGCTCCGGGGCGAAGGGAGTAACGACTTCTGGCGGTTCAACATCAGCTCCGGGAGCTGGGAGACCATGGCGACCACTCCGGCGAATATCGATTGGGGAGGCGCTTTAGCCTGGGACGGTGCAGACGGCATTTACGCCTTTCGGGGCGGCTTCACCACGACGTTTTGGAAGTACAGCATCTCCGGTGACGGTTGGTCCACCCTGGCCAATGCGCCGGGAACCGTCGAGAAAGGCGGCGCCCTCACGTACGAGACCGGATCCGTCTACGCCTTCCGCGGCAACAGCAGCATCGCCTTCTGGCGATATGAAATCGGCCCCGACTCGTGGACCACGCTGCCGAACGCCCCCGCCAACGTCGTCGGCGGTGGTTCGTTCATCCAGTCAGGCGTGGGTGATTCGCTGTACGCCCTTCGAGGCGACGGAAACAACGACTTTTGGCGCTTCAGCGTTCCTGCCAACACGTGGTTAACTCAAACAAACACGCCAGCCAACATAGCCGATGGCGGGAGCCTCGTCCATCTGAACGGGGCCCACTACGCTCTCCGCGGCGATTTGGCGACGAACTTCTGGCGCTGCGGGACTCCTACTCTCCCGCCGCCAACGCCCACCCCCACACCGGCGCCAACCGCGACGTCAACCCCCACGTCAACGCCGACACCAACGCCGACGCCCACGCCCACGCCCACGCCGACGCCCACGCCCACGCCAACCCCGACGCCGACGCCCACGCCCACGCCCTTCCCGACCGCGGGGCCATCGGCCAGCTGGACCGCTCTCACCAACACGCCCGCCAACGTCGGCAAAGGGGGAGCGCTGGCAACGGACGGGACCGATTTCTACGCGCTAAGGGGCTCCTCCCCAAAGACGTTCTGGAAGTACACCGTGGATTCCGCTACCTGGAGCGCCGTGGCCGACGCTCCGGCCACGGTCAAGGAGGGCGGCGCGCTGGCCTACGCCAACGACGGCGGCTCGGCATACATCTACGCCTTCCGCGGCGGCAAGCGAGTGGATTTCTGGCGGTTCAACGTCAGCTCCGGCCTGTGGGAGGTCAAAGCTAGTGTCCCGACCAACGCTGGCTGGGGCGGCTCGCTCGCCTGGGACGGATCGGACACCATCTACGCCTTCACAGGCGACGGCGGTTCCGCCACCAACATGCAGGCGTTCTGGAAGTACAGCATCGCCGGCGATAGCTGGACCGGCCTGGCCGATACGCCGTTGACGGTCGGAGCGGGAGGCGCTCTCATCTACCTCAACGGCAAGGTCTACGCCCTCCGCGGCGGCGGTCAGACGACATTCTGGAGGTACAACGTCGGCTTCGACACCTGGACCGCCCTGGAGACCACCCCCGCGACCGTCGATCAGGGAGGCGCTCTGGCGACCGAAGGCCTGTCGGTCTATGCGCTGCGCGGAGACATCTCGACAGCGTTCTGGCGCTATAGCATCACTGGGAATACTTGGATCGTCCTGGCCAGTACGCCCGCAAATGTGAGTGCCGGCGGCGCCTTGAGCTACCTGGACGGCGCATTCTACGCCCCGGGAGGCAACAATACCACGAATTTCTGGATATACGACGATTAGCCAGCGCCATCGACTCAACCGCGTCTTAGCTTCGGCTTACCTTAAACGAGCTCGTGAAATGATTCCGAACGGCAGGGGCTTCTCCACGGTCGAGCTGATCACCGCCTTGACCATCGGCGCCCTGGTCCTGGGCGGCATCGTGGCGGCCCTGCGCCAGTTCCAGACGACGCCACGCCGCAGCCTGGGCGAGGTGGGCATCCACAATCAGCTCCGGTCGGCATCCGCCACCATCAAGCAGGACGTGTCCAACGCCGAGTCGTTTGAGGCCGGGACCTCCCCCGTGTACGGCATTTTTCGATGGCTGGACTTCAGCGCCTTCCCGCCCACGCGGCACCGGGTGGAGTACCTGTGGGAGGAAAAGGTCCTCTACCGCCAGGAGTATATCGGCAACGTGGCCGAACCCCTGTTGCCTCTGGTGCACATGATCGAAGTCGTTGGCGACGTTTCGTACACGGTGACGACGACGGTCAACCCGCTGATCCCCACCTCGACCGAGCGTCTCCTGACCGTGAGCATCACGGTCACCAGCGAGGACCTGAGCGCCGACCAGGTGGACGATTTCCAGCAATCGACTACCCTGGAGGTGTCTCTGCGTCCCGAGCAGACCAACCCCATCGAGTACCAGTACTACTTCTTGCACAACAAGCCCACGCCGCCGGTGGCGGCCACCAACGCTCGGGTCAACCTGCCCCTCAGCAGCACCATTCCCACCACGACGACCCTCTACAACTACGACCAGGACCGTAACTCCGACGCGGGCCTGACGCTCGTCCTCTCCTCCGCCGTGGACGAGACCGACAAAACCAAGCACCAGGACTGGCGTTCCGACGCGCTGGCCCAGTCCATCACCATCGTCGGGCGGATCAATCTCTTCCTCATGGGCGCGGCGGATGGGTTCGCCAGCGGGCACAAGATGCTGGCGATAGCTACGTTCAAAGACTACGACCCCGGACTCGACGCCTCCACGGTCATCGGCAACCGCGCCCTGGCCTGGTTCACCTCGTCCTCCGGGTGGACCCAAGTCACGCTGAAGGGCAACGCAGTTGCCTACACCCTAGCGGCGGGGCATAAAATAGAAGTAACGGTCCAGTTCGACACGCAATCCGGCGCGGACGGCATGCTTGCCTATGACACGACGACCCTTCAAGCGTTCCTCATGCTCCCGACGCTCCCATAGCCACGGCGCCCCGTCGCCGATACGGAGCGCACGGAGTCTGGGTGGCCAGCGCGGCTTCATCATGCCCGCCGTGATGGTGGTGCTGACCGTGGGCATCCTGATCATCGTGCCCTGGATGACCTTCCTCTCGTCCAGCATCGATCAGATCCAAGACGACACGGTAGGAGAAGAGGCCTACTACGCCGCCGAGGCGGGGATCGAGGCCGTGATCAAGGACCTGGCCCTGGGGCTAGACGCGCTGGACGTTGGCTACACGATCCCCAGCGTCACCGTCAACGGTATTTCGGCGACGATCACCATCTCGCAGCCACCCGGCGACGACTCGCTGCTCTTCGGGCCGACGCTGGTCGACCCCGAGAGCTCCACCAGCCTGTTGGTCCTCGGCCCCGAAGTCAGCTTCCAGTATCTGCTGCCCAACGTCCGCACCAACACTCCGTTGGAAATCAACTGGGCGTTCGCGCCCGACACCGACTGGGAGCTGGCGGTCTTCGAGGGCACCGGCGCTCTCGGTCCTCAGGTGCTCGACGCCTTCGGGTCGACCAGTCCCGCCAACGGGATCGTGCCCGGCAACCTCGTCACCGGCGGCACCTACACCATCCGGTTCACCAACACTTCAGAAGAAGGCGTCATCGTGACGTCCGGCTTCAGTAGCACCGGCGCCAGCACCGGCACCTGGATGAAAGTCTCGGCCTTCAAAAGCTATCTCATATCGTCGAGCGCCGGCGGCGAGACCCTGACGGCGCTGGCCCGGCAGGCGCCGGGTCCAACGCAGGCTCAGCGCAGTGTCCAGGTGAGCTCCCGGCAAGACACGTAACGCGCCTCAGCTCGGGTCCACCACCTCCCCGCCCTTTCGCCCCATCAAGAACGCGCCCACCAGGGCCACGCCGCACACGATGGCGGCCGCGAAGAACACCTCGTGAAAGAAGGTCAGCGCGGCGTTCAGCGCCTGGTCCTGGTACACGGCGGACCGCACCTCGAACAACGCGTCGGCCTCTCCCGCCTGCTGGACCGGGAGCGGTATGCGGCCCACCAGCGATTGGAAGCGGTCCTGCCCCCAGGAGCTCAAGGCCGAAAGCCCCGCGATCATGCCCACCATCCGCATCACCGTAACCAGGGCCGCCGAGGTCGCGCGCTGCCCCTCACCCACATGGTTCAGGGCCGCCAGCGTCACCGGAGTCACCACCAGCCCGAACCCCAGCCCTCCCACCATCAGCTCCAGCGACATCCTGGGGTCGCCCACGTCCAATGGCCACCGGCCCAGCAGAACAAAGCCGAGAGCGGCGAGCGTCAGCCCCGTAACCATCGGGAGACGATAGCCGAACCGCTGGTACAGCAACCCGCCGAGCACCGCTCCGATGGGGATCATCATCGTCAGACGGAGCAATCGAAGCCCGCCCTCCAGGGGCTGCTTGCCCATGATGGTGTCCGTCATCAGGGGAATGTTCACCAGCGCCAGGATCAGCGCGCCGCCGATGAGGACGTTGGCCCCGTTTGCCGCGGCGAGCGGGACCAGCCGCAACAAATGCAAGGGCAGCAGGGGTTCGGTGGCCCTCGCCTCCCACCAGAAAAACGACAGCAGCGATACGCCCGCCGCGGCGAGGAATCCAGCTTGCCACCCAACGCCCGGACCAAGCAGCGCGTCGCCGGAGAGGCCCAGCGCCAGCAAAACCAAGCTGGCGCCCAGAAGCAGCCCCCCGGTGTAGTCGACGGCGCCCGCCGAAGGTCGATCATCCTTCACCGTCGCCGCCATCATCAGGATGATGACGCCGCCCACGGGAAGATTCGACCAGAAGATCCAGCGCCAGTCCAGCAGTTCGATGATGAGTCCGCCGTACAGCGGCCCAAGGACGGCCCCCGCCTCGGCGACGGCGACGACGGCTCCGATGGCGATGCCGCGCCTGGACTCGGGGAGGTTCTGGCTCACCAGGGCGATGGCCACCGGCACCACCGCCCCGCCGCCCACGGCCTGGACGATCCGAGCGCCGATGAGCCAGCCCAAGCTGTCGCCGACGGCGACCAGGGCAGAGCCCAGCATGAAGACCAGCATCGACGCCACGTAGACCCGGCGGTGCCCGTAGGTGTCGGAGAGCCGCCCCACCAGGGGCATGGCCGCCGTGTAGCCCACCAGGTAGCCCGTGATGATCCAGGCGCCGCGGTCCAGATCGGTCACCGGGAGATCGATGTCGTTGATGATCTCCGGGAGCGCGGTGACGACGGACGTCTGGTCCAGGGCAGCGAGGAAAACGCCGGCGCCGGCCAGCGCGAGCACGACGCCGGAGGCAGAAGCGTTGCGGTCCGAACGGTCGCCCGACCGTGCCATGGCGTCCCGGGCGAAACCCTAGACCGGCGGCTTGATATCGAAGGTCTGGTTGAAGTCGGAGAAGGTCAGCACCCTGACCATCCCATCGGGCTCCCCCTCCGTTATGCGCCCGGCCAGCCGGACATGTTTCAGCAGCCGATCCTCTTGGCCGATCAAGAGCTCGGCTTCCAGCACCGACCCCTCGGCGAAGCTACCCGCGATGAACTGCACCGCCTCCGCCGGCAGTTGGCCCACGATGCGAACGGCCGGAGCGCCATCCACTTCGCTCGGCTCACCGATCGACGGCTGAATCATGCCCTGGAGAATGAGATTAACGCCCTTGGCGGGGTCGAAAAACGCCACGGGGCTCAGTCCCGTGTCGAAGGTCTGCCAGGCGCCGGTGATGGGGTTGGTCATGTACGTCCGCTGGCCGACGCTAATGACGTTCACCTCCACGCGAAATCCCGAAAAGGAGGCCGAGATCTGGGCCGTCAGCTGGTCCGGCTGGGCCATGACGCCCCGGGCGCTCCGCATCGACAGGCCGGCGGTTAGCGGCGTCTCCCCACCGAAGTTCTCCAGCGAGTAGCGGAACGAGCTGACCTCGGCCATCGCCGCCGCCGAAGAGTCCAAGACGTCCCTCGGCGACAGGCCCGGCGCCGCCGGCGTCGCCGTCGCCGCATCGCCGCCGCCGCAAGCCGCGACCGCCAGCGCCGTCGTACCTAAAAGAGGAATCATCCACCGGCGAAAGGGTCGCCGGCCCAGCGCTCGACTCCAGATTTTCAACCGCCGGAACATACCTGCGATTATACTCAGGAAGGACCATGCCAACCACCACGACACTCGAAAGGCGAAAGAGGACCCGTTCCCCCCGGACGAGCCCAGCGCTGGCCGCGATAGCCCTGGCGTTGACGGTTGGACTCGTCGTCGCGGCATGCAGCGGCTCGACCAGCACACCGACGTCCGCGCCGTCGCCAACGGCCATCGCGACCGGCGAGCCAACACCGGATCGCGCACCCACGCCGGCCGAACGTCATGCCGACGCCGTCGCGCTGGCCGCCGTGGCCGACGCAGCGACGCTCCGGGCCCGCGAGATCGTCGCCGGCGCGGTGCTGCGGCAGCTCGGCATCGGTCCCGGCGGCCAGCCACTGATCTTCCGGTTCACCGACGCCGCAGCGACCCAGGCGGTCAACATCACTGTCCCCACGCGTGATGCCCCAATCGAGCAGTGGGAGGTCATATCCGGGCATCTCACGCCCCTCCTGGGCCATCCGAAACCGGGCATCGACGTTCGAGCCCTGCGGACCGGTCCCGCTGCGGTAGCCAGGGCCGCGGTCGAGCACTGGAGCGGATGCCAGGTCCGCTCGATGACGTTGGTAGGCGACCAACAAAGCCTGACTTGGCACGTCTTCTGCGAGACGCCCGAAGGCGTCGTTTCGGGAACGGTCGACGGCCTGACCGGCGAATTCTCCCCCTCGGCAGCGCCGCCGGTACGTCCTCCGCCGACGGCGACGCCCACCTCCAACAGCACGCCCACGTCCGCTCCACCGACGCCGGCCCCTACGGCCACGTCGACACCCGAGCCGACGCCTGAACCGACACCGACGCCTCAACCGACGCCGACGCCTCCTGGGCCACGTTACCTGCCGATCCCTGTGCCGCCCAAGGGCGACCCCATCGAGCAGGCCCTCCGGCTCAAGCTCAAGGGCGCCGGAACGATCGAACCCATCGCCTACCGAGGCACGGACCACGCCGTCGGACGCCAGGAGCAGTTCAACGTTCTGGACCTGGACGAACGCCGGCCTTTTACGGTGCGGGCGACCCTCCGGCACGTCAGTCCCAACGCCTATTTTTACGTCGAGGACAGCGTCTCGATAGCCGCCGAGGACCTGGAACGCTCGGCCCGCGAGCTGGAGGAACGCATCATCCCCGAGGTGCGGCGACTGGCCAACCCCGATTGGGACCCCGGCGCGGGCATCGACTCCCGCATGACGATCCTCCACGCGCGCATCCCCGGCGTGGCCGGGTACTTCAACCAGGCCGATCTCCTTCCCCGCGCCGTCTATCGCTTCAGCCAAGAGCGGCCCATGATCTACATCAACGTACGGATTCTTCGACCGGGGACGGACCGCTATTTCTCCGTCCTGGCCCACGAGTTGCAGCATGCGGCCCAGGCCCAGGCGGACCCCGTTGAGCAGAGCTGGATGCAGGAGGGCGCATCGGAGTACGTCGCCCAGGCCGCTGGCTACGGCGCAAGCTTCTTGGCGGACTTTTTGAGCCGGCCCGACACCCAGCTCACCACCTGGCCCGATGAATCGTCCGCCACCCTGCCTCACTACGGCGCGACCTACCTCTTCTACCGTTACCTGAGCAACCGATTCGGACAGGACGCCGTGGCCTTGCTGATCTCCAGCGAGGAGCAGGGCATCCGAGGCGTCGATGAGTTCCTCGCCGGGCAAGGCGTCGACGGCGGCTTCGACGCGGCGTTCGTCGACTGGGCGACCGAAGGCTACCTGCATCCACGGCTCGATGGACCCGACTCGCCCGCGGGCGACACTCCTCGGCGGTCGCTGGCGGCGACGTTGGACGGTCCCGGCGAGCTCACGGGGACGGTGCACCAATACGCCGCCGATTACATCAAGCTGGCGCCCGAGGGCGACTCGATGCGCCTTACGTTCCAGGGGCCTGCGTCGTCACCGCTGATCCCCACCGAGGCGCCCAGCGGCGAGTTCTTCTGGTGGAGCAACCGTGGCGACTCCATCGACACGACCCTGACGCGCCGTTTCGACCTCACCGGAGTCTCCCAGGCTACCCTGAGCTTTAGCTTGTGGCACGACATCGAGCAGGACTACGACTACGCCTACGTCGAAGCGTCGCGGGACGGCGGCGAGACCTGGGACGTCTTGCCTGGTGAGCACACCACCGACGACGATCCGGTCGACCAGAGCTTCGGGCCCGCCTACACCGGCGTCAGCGGCGGTGGCAGCGAGCCGGTCTGGATCCGGGAGACCGTCGACCTGACCCCGTACGCCGGCGCGCTCGTTTGGATTCGTTTCGAGTACATCACCGACCAGGCGGTGGACAACGACGGCCTGGCCATCGACGACCTGGCGATCCCGGAGATCGGCTACTCCGACGACGCCGAGTCCCTCGGCGAGTGGGAGGCCAGCGGGTTCGTGCGCTCCAACAACCTCGTCGCCCAGCGGTTCGCCGTCCGGGTCCTGGTCCCAGGCGACCCGGCTCAGGTGATCACCGTGCCGCTGGACTCCATGAACCGGGGTGAGCTGATTCTGACGCTGGATACCGGCGGGGTGCTGGGCGCGGTGCTGATGGTCGCGGCCCTGGCCCAGACCACTACGGCGCCGGTGGAGTACGTCGTGTCGCTCGAGCCGGTTGCTGACCCCTCGCCCCAAGGCTGAACACGACCGTCGGCGCCCGGCGCCGATACCGCCCACAGACTCTCCGAAGGGCCGTTCACGGTTCGAGGAAGTCGGACCCCTTCGGACCATGATGGAGACCTCCTCGCCAGTGACAACGAAAACCCCTTGAGGGGAGACGGCCGGTATGGATTTCGGCTGTACCGGGTTGTATACTGGAGCCGGTCCTTAGCACTCCTAACTATTAGCACGAGCAACATGTCCAATCGTCATCGCCGGCCGCCGGCAAGCCGCATCCTCGCCGTGCTGCCTGCTATCAACCGCGCCCTGGCGCTGGAAGTCCGCCGCGCGGGATTCGCCGTGCAGCTCACCATGGCCCAGTTCTCGGCCCTGCGCTTGCTGGCCAACCTCGACTGCTCCGTAACCGAGATCGCCCGGACCCTCAACGTCGCCCTACCGACGGCCACCCGCAACGTCGACGCCCTGGTCAACAAGGGGTTGGCCGAGCGGCTCGCTCACCAAATCGACCGGCGGCACGTCATCATCCGGATCACCTGCGAAGGCCGCCAGGTCGAGGGCCACTGCCGCAAGCAGGTCGAAGCCTATCTGGCCAATCTGTTGAGCGAATGGCCTCGGGAGCGACAGGACGAGCTGGCGCGGGCGCTGGAGCAGATCCTGGCCTTGTCGAAGGAACCGCGCGAGGCCGAGAAGGTCTAGGGGACGGGATTGTCGAAGCAGGATACCGAGTCACCCGCTGGCGCCGACGCCGCCGGCCCGCCTCCCCGGACCCGTATCTATGCCGCGCTGGCGCACCGCGACTTCCGGCTGCTCATGGCGGGCAACGTCGCCACCCAGCTGGGGCAGTGGACGCAGCAGGTCGGCAAGGGTTGGCTGGTCTACACCCTCACCGAATCGACTCTTCAGTTGGGCCTCGTCTCCTTCTTCATGGGGGTGGGCATGTTCATGGGGGCGCCCGTTGGCGGCGCCTTGGCCGACCGATTCAACCGCCGCCGCGTGATTCTGGTCAGTCAGGTCGGCCTGATGGTCATCGCTCTGATCTTGGCCTTCCTGGTCCTGAGCGACACCGTCAAGATCTGGCACCTCTACCTCGGCGCATTGGCCAGCGGCACCTGCTTCGCCACCAACGGCCCGTCGCGCCAGTCCCTGGTCCACGACCTCGTCGGCAAGCGAGACTTGCCCAATGCCATCGCCCTCAACACCGTATCGATGAACTCGATGCGGGTGATCGGCCCGACGATAGGCGGAGTGCTGGTGGGCACCGTGGGAATCGAAGGGACGTTCTTCGTTCAGGCGGCCGGCTATGTGGTGGCGATGGCCATGGTCCTGATGATGCGCACCCCACCCCAGCCCCAGATCAACGAGCGCCTTCCCTTTCTCCAGAGCATGGTCGAGGGCGCCAAGTACGCTCGGCGCGACAACACTATTGCGCTGCTGCTGCTCATCGGTTTCGTGTCCGGCTTCTTGGGCATGGCCTACATGCAGCTCCTGCCGGCCTATGTGGGCAACGTTCTGAATCAGGACAAGGGCAGCGTCCTGGCATACTTGATGGCCGCCGGCGGCGCCGGGGGACTGGTGGGCGCGCTGATCGTCACGTTCTTGGGCGAATTTCGCTGGAAAGGCCGGCTGCTGGTGGCCGCCGTGACCACCACGGGCCTCTTGCTGCTGCTGCTCGGAGGCACCAGCAGCTTCGCCTTTTCCATCCCCGTACTGGCTGCTCTTGGCGCCGCGGGCGCCATCACCCTTACGCTCACCAACACGCTGCTTCAGGTCAACGTCGCCGATCAGTTCCGGGGCCGCGTCATGTCGCTGTACTTCATGCTGTCGTTCAGCCTCCAGCCGCTGGGCGTCCTGGTCAGTGGCGCCGTCGCCGAGAGCGTCGACCTCCAGCCGACCATCATGGCCTTGGGCGCCACGCTCGTTGCGGCCATGCTGTTGATCGTCATCTCCTCGGCCAGGATACGCCGGTTGTAGCGACCTCCACCCTCCCTCTTCCTCCTCCCTCGCCCTCGTCCCTTCCCCTAATACTCGATGATGCTGCGACCCGCGATGCGCCCTTCCTGAAGGTCTCGCAGCGCGTCGTTGATCTGCTCAAGCCGGTACCGGCGGGTCACCAGATCGTCCAGCTTGAGCCGGCCCTCATCGTACCAGGCAAGGTAGCGAGGGAAATCGGTCTCCGGCCTCCCCGAGCCTCCCAGCGACGCGATGTATTTTCGCTCTCCGATCAGGAGGTCGCGCATGGGCAGGTCGGCATTGCCCTGAGGCACACCCACCAGGACCGACGTGCCGCCGGAGTTGAGCCCGAAGGACCCCGGACGGGTCGCCTGGAGAACCTGGGCCATCGTCTCCTGAACTCCGATGGCGTCGAAGGCGTAGTCCGCGCCGCCGCCGGTGAGCTTGCGCACCTCTTCCACGGCGTCGGTCCGCGAGGCGTTGACGACGACGGTAGCGCCGAAACGGCGGGCGAATTCCAGCTTCTCGTCCGCGAGGTCGACGGCGATGATCGGCGAAGCGCCCAGCACCGCCGCGGCCGAGACGATGCACAGGCCCACGCCGCCGACTCCAAACACCACCACCGACTCTCCCTGCCGGACCTGGGCGGTGTTGTAGGCCGCGCCGCATCCCGTCATCACCGCGCATCCGACGATCGACGTCACGGCGGTGGGGACGTCTCGGGGGATCTTGACCACGTACTCCTGGGGCGCGACGGTGCGCTCGGCCCAGGTGAAGACCGGCCCCCTTGCCACGCCCCCCCGCCACGGCACCTCGATCGGCTGCGGACTCGTGTCGCCCGGCTTTGCGGCCCGAGGCAGCCAGGTCACGATGACGTGGTCTCCCTCCTTCACGTGCGTCACCGCCTGCCCGACGGCCTCCACGACGCCAGTGGCCTCATGTCCCAGGAGGGTCGGCACGGGAGTCGCGGGGTTGTGGATCTGGTGAAGCTGAGAATGACAGATGCCGCTGGCGAAGAGCTTCACTCGCACCTGGCCCTCTTTTGGGTCCGGCAGGTCGACCTCATCGACGACCAGCGGTTGCCCCGGCGTCTCCAGCACGGCGATTCGAGATTTCATGAGCGCGGCCCTCCTCAGCTAATGATGCGCAGGTAGTCTATCGCATCGACGCCGGGGGCAAAACCGGCACCGGGCCGCGGCCTGGGTCGATGCTATAATGGCTCCCGCCAGGAGTGACTCAAGTGATCATCGCGGTGATCGGCAAAGGTGACGGCTGCTCGGCCGAGGCGTACGCGCTGGCCGAGGCCGTCGGCCGCGAGGTGGCGCGCCGCGGGCATGTCGTCGTCTGTGGCGGCCTCAACGGCGTCATGGAGGCGGCGTGCAAGGGCGCCAAATCGGAGGGAGGCGCCACCATCGGCATCCTGCCCGGCGAAGAACCTCGCAGCGCCAATCCGTACGTCGACACCGCCATCGCCACCGGTATGGGCTACGCTCGCAACGCCATCATCGTGCTCACCGCCGAGGTGTCCATCGCCATCCATGGCGAGTACGGCACGCTCTCGGAGATCGCCCTGGCCCGAGGATACGATCGGCCCGTTGTCGGCCTGCGGTCGTGGTCCCTCACCCGCCCCGACGGCGCGGAGGACCGGTCCATCATCCCGGCCGACGATCCCTCCGACGCCGTGGAGAAAGCCATCCAGGCTGCCCAGAGCCGAGGGCGGTCATCGGCGCCGGCCTCGACGACGTAGGAGGCTGCGGCTGAGACCAATCACTGAGAGCCGGTGACGAGCGTGGCGACCATCCAGCGGGTCCGGGCCCGGCAGATCCTCGACTCCCGGGGCAACCCAACCGTCGAAGTCGACGTTATCCTCTCGACCGGCACTCTCGGCCGCGCGGCGGTCCCCTCCGGCGCCAGCACCGGCGCTCACGAAGCCATGGAGCTGCGTGACCGCGACGCTTCGCGATTCGGCGGCCTCGGCGTGACCACCGCCGTCGGCCACGTCAACGGCGAGATCGCCGGCGCTCTCACGGGCAAACCCGCCGATAACCAGGAAGAGCTGGACCGGCTGCTGATCGACCTCGACGGGACCGACGCCAAGAGCCGGCTGGGCGCCAACGCCATCCTCGGGGTCTCCCTCGCCGCCGCCCACGCCGCCGCCAACGACCGCGGCGTGGGACTCTATCGCCACCTGGGCGGAGAGCAGGCCGCGACGCTTCCCGTCCCCATGTTCAACGTGCTGAACGGGGGCGCCCACGCCGACGACTCGACCGACTTTCAAGAGTTCATGGTCATGCCCGTGGGCGCAACGTCTTTTGCCGAGGCCCTCCGAATGGGGGCCGAGGTGTACCGAGCCCTCAAGGGCGTGCTGAAGGGCCGTGGCTACGGCATCAACGTCGGCGACGAGGGCGGCTTCGCGCCGACGTTGGGCAGCAACGAAGAAGCGCTGCGGCTCCTCGAGGAGGCCATCGAGACCGCCGGTCATCGGCTGGGACGAGACCTGTGCATCGCCATCGACGTCGCCGCCACCGAGCTGCATCGCGACGGGGCCTACCGATTGGACAGAGAGGACCGCGTGTTGGACGCCCGGGGCATGGTCGACTTCCTCGAGCGTTGGACCCGCGACTATCCCATCGTCAGCATCGAGGATGGGCTGGACGAGGACGACTGGGAGGGTTGGCGTCTGCTCACGAAGAGGCTTGGAAGCCATGTCCAGCTCGTCGGCGACGACCTGTACGCGACCAATCGCGAACGGCTCCAGCGGGGGATCGCCGAGCGAGCCAGCAACTCGATCCTCATCAAGCTCAACCAGATCGGGACGCTCACCGAAACGCGGGAGGCCATCGCAACGGCCCGGGACGCCGGCTTCACCACCGTCATCAGCCACCGGTCCGGCGAGACCGAGGACACGACCATCGCCGACCTCGCGGTGGCGACGGGCGCCGGCCAGATCAAGGCCGGCGCGCCGGCGCGATCCGAAAGGGTGGCCAAATACAACCGGCTCCTGCGTATCGAGGAGGAGCTGGGGCGGCAGGCTCGCTACCCCGGCTTGCAAGCGTTTTCGCCCATACCGGTCCGCGCCTCAGGGGGATAGGCCGGCATACTCCGTGGCCGGCCCCACCACGCCACGCCTCGAAAGAGCCCGCCGCTGTGGCGGAATCCAACGTCCCCAACGACTCGTATTGACAAACGGAAATGCCTTTGCTATTCTTGCGGCCAATCTGAAACGAGTTGTCGCAACAGGTTTGAAAAGGAGCAACGGGGCGCGCGGTCTGGCCCTGTTTTTGTGTAGCCGCACAAGAACGTCTTTTCAACTCCGATGAAAAATTACATCATCCGACGATTCTTCCAGTTCATTCCCGTCCTTATTGGCGTTTCAATCCTCATCTTCATCTTGATGAGGATCGTTCCCGGCGATGTCGCCCTCATGATTCTCATCGGCCCCGAGGGAACGGGCGAGGTCGACCCAATCCAGCTAGAAGCGCTCAGAGATGAGCTGGGCCTCAACCGGCCGCTCCCGGTCCAGTACTTCACCTGGGTCGGCGGCATGCTCAAAGGCGACTTTGGCCACTCGCTGCGGACCGACATTCCGGTATTTGACGAGATCCGCACTCGATTCCCCCTGACGTTCGAAATCGCGACGCTGACGGTGCTGCTCTCCATGTCGATCGCTCTGCCCCTCGGCATCATCATGGCGATGCGCCAGGACACCTGGATCGACTACACCGCCCGGATCGTCACCATCGGCGGACTGGCGATGCCGAACTTCTGGGTGGCAACGCTGATGCTGCTGTTCATGGTCATCTGGTTCAACTGGATACCGCCTCTGGGCTACGAGCATATCTGGGACGACCCCTGGGCCAATTTCCAGCAGGTGATATGGGGCGCTTTGGGGTTGGGCTACCTGCTGGCCGCCGTGGTAGCCCGGATGACCCGGTCGACCCTTCTGGAGGTCCTGCGTCAGGACTATATTCGCACCGCGTGGGCCAAGGGCCTCAGGGAGCGCTCCGTCGTGATCCGCCACGCGCTCAAGAACGCCCTCTTGCCCGTGGTGACGATCGTCGGGTTGCAGTACGCCGCTCTCATCGGCGGCACCGTGATCATGGAGCAGATCTGGAACCTGCCTGGCCTGGGGCAGAGCCTGATCGTCTCCATCAACTCCCGTGACTTCCCCATGGTGCAGGCATTGGTGATGCTGTTCGCCATAATCATATTATTCGCCAACCTCGTCGTCGACCTGCTGTACGCCTGGCTCGACCCGCGGGTCCGCTACGGGTGAGCCGGGCCCGCCGCTGGTCGGATAACGAAATGGACTCATGGCCTCGCAACCGGAAATAGCCGCGGATCGGCTCCGCCGATACTCCGGCACCGGTTTGTCGACCTTCGGCGCCGCTATCCGTTGGCTCTGGTGGTTTACCAAGAAAAAGCCCATGGGGGCCATCGGCCTGTTTATCCTGACGTTCGCCGCGATTATCGCCGTATTCGGGCCTTGGTTGATTCCCCATGATCCATTAAAGATCAACTCGAAGGACCTGTTGCACGGGCCCCAGTGGGTTAGTGGGTTCGTCCTGGGCACCGACCACCTGGGCCGAGACAATATGAGCCGCCTGATGATCGGCGCCCGGTCATCTTTGAGTATCGCGATCATCGGCGTCTCCTCCGGAACGTTCGTTGGGTTTTTTCTAGGACTCTACAGCGGCTTCTACCCCGACTGGCGGGACGCGACGATCCAACGATTCGTCGACATGCTCATGGCCTTGCCCATCCTGGTCCTGGCCCTGGCAATCGTCGCGATGCTGGGCGCGTCGACGCGAAACGTCATCATCGCCATCTCGATCATCCAGGTCCCAGGCACCGCCCGTATCGTCCGCTCCGTCGTGCTATCGGTCCGGACCATGGAGTACGTGCAAGCGGCCCGAGCGCTGGGGGCGACCGACACCAGGATCATATGGAGACACGTGGCGACGCAGACCTTTGCGCCTGTCATGATTCTCGTGACGGCCGCCCTGGGCATCGCCATCATCATCGAGGCCTCGTTGTCGTTCCTCGGCCTGGGCACGCCTCCACCGAACCCAGCGTGGGGCTCCATGCTTGCCGGTCAGGCCCGACAGCATGCCGAGGACGCTCCGTGGAACGCCGTGTTCCCCGGCCTGTGCCTGGCGATAACCGTGTTCGGCTTCAACATGCTTGGCGACTCCCTCCGGGACGTTCTCGACCCGCGGTTGCGCACCTGACGACTCCATCCGCGGGGGAGCTCCAGGCGGCGCCTCGTCCCGGGGCGCCCTCGTTGATTGAGGCCCACCCCTGAAGGAGGCGCCATGGCCGCGACGATCAACACCGTCCTCGGGCCCATCTCCACCGCCGACCTCGGCGGCATGCTGACCCACGAGCACCTGCTGGCCTCGCCCATGGGCGTCGAGTACGACACCACCCTTCCGTTCGACCGGGAGGGCCAGCTCTTGAGCCTGATTGGCGACATGAAAGAGCTCCGCGCCGCGGGCATCTCCAGCATCATCGACCCGATCCCCATCGAGCTCGGCCGCAAGGTCGATTTCATGAGAGACGTCTCCGAGGCCTCCGGCGTCAACATCGTCTGCGCCACCGGCCTCTATCATGAGCAGGGCACCTTCTCCGGACTGCCGCCCTACTTCAAGATGAAATCCGTCGACGACCTGGCCGGCATCTTCATCAAAGAGATCACCGATGGCATTGGGCCGGACCACATCAGACCCGGCGTGATCAAGTGCGCCACCGGCCCCGGCCTCGTCACCGATAACGAGCGCAAGGTGCTCCAGGCCGCCGCGCGCGCCCACAAGGCCACCGGCGTCCCCATCACCACCCATACCACCGACGGCACCATGGGCCCGGACCAGTTGGACATCTTCGAGGGAGAGGGGATCGACCTTCGTTACGTCACCGTGGGCCATTGCAGCGACAGCGCCAATCTGGACTACCTTCGCAACATCCTCACCCGAGGCGCGTACGTGGGCTTCGACCGCGTTGGCCTGGAAGGGCACGTCAGCGACGAAGCCAAGGTGGGCGTCGTCGCCGCCCTGGTGGCCATGGGGTTCACCGAGCGGATCGTGCTTTCCCACGACCACGTCGGCTGTATGCACGGCATGCGAATGACGATGATGAGCGATCCTGAAGTGGCCAAGAAGCGAAGCTACACCTACCTGCTCCGGGAGTTCTTGCCGAAGCTGAAGGCCACGGGAATCACCAGCGACACGCTGAACACGATGCTGGTCGACAACCCCCGCCGCTACTTCGAGGGCGGTTAGCGAAGGAACGGAGGTCTGCCGATGAGCCTGAACCTGGACAATCGAGTGGCCGTCGTGACCGGCGGGGGCCGGGGCATCGGCCGCGCCGTCGCCTTGAAGCTCGCCGAGATGGGGGCCAGCGTGGTGGTCAACGACCTGGGCGTGACCACCGAAGGCACCGGGAGCGACGCCGCGCCGGCCAACGAGGTTGCCAACGAAATTAAGGCCAACGGCGGCAAGGCCGTGGCCAACCTCGATTCCGTCTCCGACTTCGACGCCGCCGGGAGGATCATCGGCACCGCCATCAAAGAGTTCGGCAAGATCGACATCCTGGTCAACAACGCGGGCACCACCGCCGGCGCGCCGATTCACGAGCTGGACCCCGAGATCTTTGCGTCCGTGGTCGGCGTGCACCTGTTCGGAACCTTCAACTGCACCCGGCACGCCGCCGGGCCCATGAAAGAGCAAGGGTATGGCCGGATCGTCAACATGGTGTCGCGAGCGGGCCTCTGGGGCAGCCCCGGCGCGGCGCCCTACGGCGCGGGCAAAGGCGGCATCTTCGGCTTCACCAACGTCGTGTGCCGCGACCTGGCGCCCTTCGGCATCACCGTCAACGGCGTCAACCCCTCCGCGGCGTTGACGCGCATGGTCACCGAATCGATCGACCGCGCCAAGGAGCGAGGCCTCGACGCCGATCGGGCCGAGCGCATGCTATCGGTAGCTCAGGAGCCCGAGGATGTCGCGGTGATGGTGGCCTTCCTCTGCACCGAAGAGGCGGGCGCCATCAACGGGCAATACTTCTTCGTCCAGGGCGGGTCGGTGGGCCTGTTCCAACCGCTGACGGTAACCAAGACCGCGTTCAAAGACGGCCGTTGGACGCCCGACGAGCTGGCCCAGGTGATGCCCAAGTTCGAGATACCCGAGCTGCGCGAGCTCTACTAGCGGCTGAGCCGCGGCAATATTAGGCCCGGAATGCTGATGTGGCTCAGTCACTAGCGACTTGAGGCCGGAAATTCCGATGTGGCTCAGCCACCTCAGCCGCCGCGAGGTATTCGGGCATCGACAGCACGTTATACGAACCGGCGCCCCTGACGACCGAGCGCACGGCCGCCGAGGCGGTGTCCAGCGACGTGAAGCAGGGGATGCGGCGCTCCACCGCGGCCCTTCGAATGTGAAAGCCGTCCCGCAACGGCCCCCGGCCGCCCGAGATGGTGTTGATCACCGCCTGGACCGTGCCGTCCTCGATCACGTCCACCACGTTAGGGTGACCCTCCCCTAGCTTCTTGGTCGTGAGCGTCGCCTTGATCCCCATGCTCTCGATGGTCGCCGCCGTCCCTTCCGTGGCGTAGAGCTCGTACCCCTGGTCGGCCAGCTGGCGGATCAACGGCATCGCCTCGGGCTTGTCCCGGTCGGCAACGCTGAGCAGTACGCCGCCTGTGGGAGGCAACATCATTCCCGACGCGATCAGCGCTTTGGCCAGAGCGCCGTCCAGGGTCCGGTCGATGCCCATCACCTCGCCGGTAGACTTCATCTCGGGGCCAAGATAGGTGTCGACGCCCGCCAGCTTGGACATGGAGAAGACCGGCGCCTTCACCGCCACCAGCGGCATCCGCGGGTGCAGCGGCCCTTCGTAGCCCTGTTCCGCCAGGCTCTTGCCCAGCATCACCTCGGTGGCCATCTTGACCAGCGGGACGCCGGTCACCTTGGAGATGAACGGGACGGTGCGGCTCGAGCGGGGATTGACCTCGATGATATAGACCGCCGGCTCGCCGTTATCCCGGCTGGGCATGATCACGAACTGGACGTTCATCAGCCCCTTGAAATCCATCCCCACGCCGATTCGTTCGGTGTACTCGACGATAGTGTCGACCTCGGCGCCGGTCAGCGTCACGGCGGGATACACGCACATCGCGTCGCCGCTGTGGACCCCCGCCCGCTCGATGTGCTCCATGATGCCCGGAATGTAGACGCTCCGACCGTCGCAGACGGCGTCGACCTCGACCTCCTTGCCCTCCAAGTACTTGTCGATCAGAATCGGACGCCCTCCACTCACCTCCAGGGCGATCTGCATATACCGCACCAGCTCGGTGGCGTTGTGCACGATCTCCATCGCCCGTCCGCCAAGGACGTAGCTGGGCCGCACCAGGGCCGGGTAACCGATGAGCTTGGCGACGTTCAACGCCTCCTGGACATCGGCGGTGGCCGCGCCCGGCGGCTGCGGAATGCCCAGGCGGTTCAAGAAGTCCTCGAAGCGCCCCCGGTCCTCGGCCAGGTCCAGCGTCTCGGCGCCGGAGCCCAGGATCGGAAGGCCGGTCCGGGCCAGCGACGTGGCCATGTTGACCGCCGTCTGGCCTCCGAACTGGACGCACGTTGGCGGCAGCGTCTCCTTGCCCGACGAGTCCCTGAACGACTCGTTCTCCACGATGTCCCGCACCTTCTCTTCGTCCAAAGGCTCGAAATAGAGCCGGTCGCTGGCATCGAAGTCGGTCGAGACCGTCTCGGGGTTGGAGTTGATCATGATGCTCTTCACGCCGTTCGCCTGGAGGGCCTGGGCGGCGTGGACGCTGCAATAGTCGAACTCGATCCCCTGCCCGATGCGGATGGGGCCGCTGCCGATGATCACGGCCTTGGGACCGCCGTCGGCCTTGGCCTCATTCTCCTGCTCATACGTGCTGTAGAAATAGGGCGTCTCGGCGGCGAACTCCGCGGCGCAGGTGTCGACCATCTTGTACACCGGCAGGATGCCCCACTCCCGGCGTAGCGTGCGAATCTGCTCCGGAAGCCGATCGGCCAGCGTCGCGATCGTTTCGTCGGGAAAACCCATCCGTTTGGCCTCGAGCAGCAGGTCGGGGCCGACCGTCTCGGCCAGCAGCCGTCGCTCCATGGCCACGATCGCGTCCAGCTTGGAGCAGAACCAGGGGTCGATCCCCGTGCGCCGCGACAGCTCTTCCACCGGCACGTTCCGGCGCAGCGCCGCCAGGAGAGCCCACAACCGCATGTCGTTGGGATACAACGGCAGCCGGTCGACGTCGAACTGACCCTCGCTAAGCCACGCCGGGTCCTCCCAGAGAATCGATTTGGCGCCCGTATCCAGAGACTGGACCGCCTTTTGCAGCGACCCCTCGAACGACCGGTCGATGGCCATGACCTCGCCGGTGGCCTTCATCTGCGTGCCCACGGTACGGTCGGCGGTGGCAAACTTGTCGAAAGGCCAGCGAGGGATCTTGACGACGCAGTAGTCCATGGCCGGCTCGAACGCCGAGGACGTCTTGCGGGTCACCGCGTTGGGGATCTCGTCCAGCCGCTTGCCGACGGCGATCTTGGTCGAGACCCGGGCGATCGGATAGCCGGTGGCCTTGCTGGCCAACGCCGAGCTGCGGCTCACCCTCGGGTTGACCTCGATGATGTAGTACGAGCGCCCGTCGGGAACGCGGGGCGCTCCCACGGCCGGGTGCGGCGCCAGGGCGTATTGGATATTGCAACCGCCCTCGATTCCCAGGGCGCGGATGATCTTCAAGCTCGCCGACCGCAGCATATGGTACTCGTGGTCCGTCAGCGTCTGGCTAGGCGCCACGACGATGCTGTCGCCCGTGTGGACTCCCATCGGGTCCATGTTTTCCATGTTGCAGATCGTGATGCAGGTGTCGGCGCTGTCGCGCATCACCTCGTACTCGATCTCCTTCCAGCCCACCAGGCTGCGCTCGATCAAAATCTGATGGATGGGGCTCACCGCCAGCCCGCCACCGGCAATGCGGCGAAACTCCTCCCATGTTTCGGCGATGCCGCCGCCGGTCCCGCCGAGCGTATAGGCCGGCCGGATCACCGCGGGGAGCCCGATCCGTCGCGCGACGCCCTCGGCCTGCTCCAGCGTCTTCGCGGTATCGCCCTCCACCACCGGCTCGCCGATGCCCTCCAGCATCGCCTTGAAAAGCTCGCGGTCCTCGGCGGTGCGGATGCTCTCCAACGGCGTGCCCAGGAGCCGGACCTCGTATCGATCCAGGACGCCGGCCTGGGCCAACTCCACCGCAAGGTTCAGAGCGGTCTGGCCTCCCAACGTCGGGATCAGGCCATCGGGCCGCTCGCGCTTGATCACCCGCTCCAGCACCTCGACGGTCAGCGGCTCGATATACACGATGTCGGCGATGCCCTGGTCGGTCATGATGGTGGCCGGGTTGGAGTTGACCAGAACGGAGACGACGCCCTCCTCCCGCAGGGCCTTGCACGCCTGGGTGCCCGCGTAGTCGAACTCGGCCGCCTGCCCGATGACGATGGGCCCCGAACCGATGACCAGCACTTTCTCAGGTTTGTTCATCGTCCGTCCGATTCACCGCCGGCGCCTCGGCCGGCTCGCGCAGGTCCGGGTCGGTGCGCAGGATGACGCCCAAACGCCGGTAGTCCTCGGCCTGGCGCTGGATCGGACGCCGGGCCATCGCCCGGCCGCTGGGGTGGTACAGCGCCACCACCTTCAAGCCGCGCCACGGGACCGCCTTCGCGACGTCGTCCTTCAGCACGATGGCATGCGGCTCGATCACGTGGAGCCCATCCAGCGCTTTCTGCCCCAACGTCACCACGTACACCGGCTGGACGATGTCCAGCAGCTCCCGCACGTACTCGGAGCAGTTGTGGATCTCGCGGGCCGTGGGACGGTCGTTGCGTCCCTGCTCGTCCTTGGGGTTGCATTGGACCGCGTTGGCGATGAAGAGGTCCTCCCGCCGCAGACCGGCATGCTCGAGCAGCTTGGTGAAGTTCTCGCCGCTGCGGTCGCCGTGGAACGGAACGCGGGTGACGGCCGAGCCGAACCGGCCGGGCGCCTCGCCGACGACGAACACCCTGGCCTCGATCCGTCCGTTGAGCGGCCCCAGCACCGCGGAGTTGGGCTCCATCCGCGGGCACCGGCGGCAGTTGTAGGCCCGATCGGCCAGGTCCCGGAACCAGATGTACTGCTCCTCGGTGGCCCCGGCCTTGGCGATGGCTATCCGCTGAACTGCTGGGCTGTTGTCGGAATCATCCATCCGAACGGTCCGCCGTCCCCTCATCTGCGCAACTTGCGGAAACTTCTTCTCATCTCGCCTCGCCGACCATATCCAGAAACCGGTCGAACATCGCCACGTTGTCCATCGGCCCCGGCGACGCTTCCGAATGGTATTGGATCGAAAGCAGCGGCAGGCTTCGGTGGCGGATGCCCTCCACCGTGCCGTCGTTCAGGTTGACGTGGCTGACCGTCACCTCCGGCGGCAGGCTGTCGGGGTCGACCGCGTAGCCGTGGTTCTGAGCCGTGATCTGGATTCGCCCCGTGGCCAGGTCTCTCACCGGGTGGTTGCCGCCGCGATGCCCGAACTTCAGCTTGTACGTCTTGCAGCCCAGGGCGTGGGCCAGCACCTGGTGTCCCAGGCAGATGCCCATAACCGGGACGCGCCCGACGAGTCCCTTGGCCGTGGCCGTCATGTACTCCAGCAAGGCCGGATCGCCGGGCCCCGGCGACAGGACTACGCCATCGGGCGCGGCGGCGAGCACCTCCTCGGGCGACGTCCTCGCCGGGACCACCGTGACCCGGCAGCCCTTGGCATGCAGAATACGCGCGACGTTGTACTTCAGGCCCAGGTCGATCAGCGTGACGTCCCAGCGAGTCGGCCGGTCCCCGCCGGCTGGAGCTCCGTCCCAGTCGTAAGCCTCCGGAGCGGTGACCTGCTGCACCAGGTCCACGTCGCCGTAGGCAGGCTGACGCTTCAAAAATTCCAGCGCCTCGCCGGGCGCGTAGCTTGAGGTGACCACGCCCATCATCACGCCGCGGCTCCGCAGGCGTCGCGTCAACGCCCTGGTATCGATGCCGCTGATGGCGGGAATCCCCTGGGACTCCAGGAACTGATGCAGCGTTCGCGTGCTCTGCCAGTGGCTCGGCAGCTCGCAATGCTCGCGCACCACGAACCCGCTTACCTGGACCTTCGCCGACTCGAAGTCCTCGTCGTTGATGCCATAGTTCCCGATGAGCGGGTAGGTGGGCATCACGATCTGGCCCGCGTAGGAAGGGTCCGTCAGCATCTCCTGGTAACCGGTCATGCTGGTGTTGAACACCACTTCGCCGAACGACGTGGAGGCCGCGCCAAAGGACTTTCCCTGGAACACCGTCCCGTCTTCCAGGACCAGGAGCGCCTTACCGGCCATGGGCCATCACCGTGTCGCGCGCCGCATGCGCCACCGACCCCCCGACCACCGTCGCCACCACCTGCCCCTTCAGCCGCCGGCCGTCCAGCGGGGTGTTCTTTCCCTTAGAAGCGAAGGACTCGGCGTCGACGACCCACTCCTGATCGAGATCGAAGAGGACCACGTCGCCCGGCGCCCCCACGCCCAGCGTGCCGATTCCGGTGCGCCCGACATCGATGATCCGCGCCGGCCCCCACGTAAGCCGCTCGACGAGGGCGGGAAGCCCAATGCGTCCGTCGTGGACCAGGGCCAGGACGTTGCCCAGAGCCGTTTCGAAGCCGCTGATCCCGAACTCAGCGAGGTCGAACTCGCAAAGCTTGTCCACCACCGTATGGGGCGCATGGTCGGTTGCGATGGCGTCGATCACTCCGTTTCGCAGCCCGGCCACCAACGCGTCCACGTGGTCCTGGGAGCGCAGCGGCGGGTTCACCTTGGCGTTGGAGTCGTAGGCGTTGCCGGCCGCCAAGCCATCGTGCCTTCCGCCGTCGAGGCCCTTTCGGCCGGCGATCGTCTCGTCAGTCAGGGTCAGGTGATGCGGCGTGACCTCGGCGGTCACCGCCAGGCCCCGCTCCTTGGCCTGCCTCACCAGGTCCACCGCGCCTTTGGTGCTCAGATGGGCGATGTGGACGTGGCCGCCGGTGAGCTCGGCGAGGAAAATGTCTCGAGCAACCATCGTGTCCTCGGCAGCCGCGGGATTGCCGCCCAGGCCCAGGGCCGTCGCCACGCGGCCCTCGTGCATGACGCCCCTCGCCAGCGATTGGTCCTCGCAGTGGTCCATCACCGGCAGGCCCAGGACGCGGCTCAAGGCGAGAGCGCTGCGCATCAGGTGCGCGTCGGCCACGGGCATGCCGTCGTCGGAAAAGGCCACCACGCCGGCCTCGGCCAGCTCGCTCATATCCACCAGCTCGCGCCCCGCCCGCTCGATCGTCACCGCGCCCACGGGCAGGACACGAACGGCGCCTTCGGCTCGCGCCTGGCCCAGGATGAATTCGACCGTGGCCCTGGTGTCGATGGCCGGGTGCGTGTTGGGCATGCAGCAGACGGTCGTGAAACCGCCTCGCGCCGCCGCCCGCGTCCCCGTGGCGATCGTCTCCTTCTCCTCGAAGCCCGGTTCGCGGAGGTGGCAGTGGAGATCGACGAACCCCGGCGCGACCACCAGGCCCCGGGCGTCCAACTCGGGCGTCCCCTCCGGCGCGTTGAGCCCTCCGCTGGTATCGACGGCCGCTACGCGCCCATCTCGCACCAGCAGGTCGCCCACCGCATCGATACCGTTGGCTGGATCCACGATCCGTCCGCCGCGGATGAGCAGCGACGCGCTCACGATTCCACCCCCGGCGAGGCCAGCATATAGAGCAGCGCCATACGGACGGCTACTCCGTTGGTCACCTGAGACTCCACCAAGGACCGCGCCCCGTGAGCCAGGCCGTGGCTGATCTCCACGCCGTCGTTCATCGGGCCGGGATGCATGACGAGGGCCGTCTCCTTGGCTCTGCCCATCCGCTCTTCGTTGACCTGGTAGCACCGGATGTACTCGCGCACGCTGGGCAGCAGCCCGGCCGTTTGGCGCTCGTGCTGAATTCGCAGCGCCATGACCACGTCCGCGCCATCCAGGGCCGTGTCCAGGTCCGTCTCGATAGCGAGGCCTCCTGGAGCCTTCCCGAAGGCCTCCAGGACATCGGTTGGAAGCAACGTGGGCGGTCCGCAAAGGGTGACGTCGGCGCCCATGGTGCGCAGCCCCCAGACGTTGGAGCGGGCCACTCTGCTATGGAGGATGTCGCCGACGATGACGACCTTCAGCCCCTGGATTCTCTTGAACCGCTGCTTGATGGTGTGCAGGTCCAGCAACGCCTGGGTGGGGTGCGCGTGCCAGCCGTCGCCGGCGTTGATGACGCTGATCGAGGTGTGGCGAGCCACCAGGTACGGCGCGCCGGACATGCTGTGGCGCAGCACGATGATGTCGGCGCCCATCGCCTCCAACGTGCGGGCGGTGTCAACCAGCGACTCGCCCTTGCGACTGCTGCTCTCGGAGCTGGTGAGGTTGATGACGTCGGCGCTCAGGATCTTGCCCGCCTGCTCGAACGACGCCCGGGTGCGAGTGCTGGGCTCGTAGAACAACGTCACGATCGTCCGGCCTCGCAGGGTCGGCACCTTGCGAATCTGCCGGCCCAAGACCTCGGCCATCGCATCGGCGGTCTCCAGGGTCTGCTCGATCTCGGCGGCGCTGAAGTCGTCCAGGTCCAACACGTGCTGGCGACGTGGCTCCGTTCCCAACAGCTCGCTGGGCGCCGGCCTTTCCTCGACAACTCTCGACACGGCCATGAGCAACCTCCCCGACGGCGTCGCCCGCCGTCCTACTCCGCTCCCTGCTCCAAGATAGCCACCAGGTCCTCCCCGTCGGTCTCTCGCAACCGGACCCGCACCTCTTCCGACCGGGACGTCGGAATGTTCTTGCCGACATAGTCGGCCCGGACCGGCAGCTCGCGATGACCCCGGTCCACCAGGACCGCCAGCTGGATCTGGGCGGGCCGGCCGAAGTCCATCACCGCGTCCATCGCCGCTCGAAGGCTACGCCCGGTGAACAGCACGTCGTCCACCAGCACCACCCGCTTGCCGTTGACGTTTCCGGGAATGTCGGTCTGGCGCAGGACGGGATTCACCCCACTGGTTACGTCATCCCGGTAGAGGCCGATGTCCAACGAGCCCGTCGGCGGCTCGATCCCTTCGAAGTCGCTAATGTAGCTTGCCAGCCGCCGGGCGATGGGAACGCCACGGGTCCTGATGCCCACGAACAGCAGGTCCTGGCCGCCCCGGTTACGCTCCGCCACCTCGTGGGCGACGCGAACCAGGGCCCGCCGGATCTCGTCCGCCGTCATGATCACTTTTTCGCGCATAAGAAAAGGCCCCCCGCGCCAATGGCAGGAGGCCGACCAACGCCTCTCGTCGATATAGTCTGACCCAGCCCCGGAGGGCCGCTGGCAGCGTTCACGGTGCTCCTTGCCGGCCTCACAGGACCGTCTTAAAGGCGCAGACTGCTCACGCGATTATTGTAGCACCCGGCCTGGCCCCGCCGCAAGGCGGCGGCTGAGCCGCATCAGCATTTCCGGCCCAATGTTGTTGCGGTTCAACCGCCTCAGCGGCCGCCCAGGAACTCCATGACGGCGCGATTGAATCCGGCCGGGGCCTCCTCGTGGCAGCAGTGGCCTGTGTGTCCCACCACGAAAAGCGCCGCGTCCGGCGCCGTGTCCACCAGGAATCGAGCGTTGTCCAGCGACGTCACGGCGTCCTCCGCTCCCCAGACCGCCAGGGTCGGCGTCGCGAGACGCGCCAGGTCACGGCGCAGCTCGGGCCACCGTTCGCGGATCGCCGCGTTGCCCAAAGCGATGCCCTGAAGGGTTCGCCCCCGCCGCAGGGCCCGGGCGTAGCCGGGGACCAGGTCTGCTGTCAGGTTGCCGCGGTCCAGGAAACCCCGCCGCATCAGCCGCTTCACCGCGCGGGCGGACCCCAGCTTGAACCACAGCCGTCCCAGGAGACTACCCGGCGGCTCCAACCGCAACGGCGTGTCCGTCGAAAGGAGCGGCGCCCCAATCACGACCAGGCGCCCCATCTGATCGGGATGCCGGAGGGCCGTTTCCAGCGCCACCAGGCCACCCAGATGGAGACCCATCAGCGACGGCCGCTCGAGCTCCAGCGCCGTCGAAAATCCGTGGACGAACCGTGCGAGGTCTTCCAGGGAGTAGGCGAACCGGCGGGGCATCTCGCTTCGTCCCCATCCGGGCAGGTCCAACGCCAGCACTCGAAACCGGCTGGCCAGCACGTCGACGTTGTAACGCCAGGTGCGCGAGTCGCCGGGGATCCCGTGCAGTAAGACGACCGGCCTGCCGCGGCCCAACTCGAGGTAGTGGGCCCGCCCGCCATCGATCGATATCTCCTTGCTCACCGTCAACGAAGGCTCCGATCGCGGCCGGTTCAGCCACGCCATCCAAAATGGTAGGCTGTTCGGGCCTGCTAACGCAAGGGAGCGTCGAGTCGGGGCGGAGGCCCCGCGCGAGCCCGTCCGCCCGCGCGAGCCCGTCCGTAAGGACGCGTTCGACGACCGTGGCTCATCCCCGCCGTGCTTCCCGCGAGGACGCGCGGCTCCCGTTGCTTTGCTTGACACCCCTGAGCCCGCTCCATAAGATGGGGCGAGCCTTTTCTGGTGGGACTACCATGGCCCGTCTCCCTCTCCACGGTATTCGCGTGCTCGATTTCACCGTCGTTTGGGCCGGACCGTGGGCCTCGATGCTCCTGGGCGACCTGGGCGCCGAGGTCATCCGCGTCGAGTCCATCAATCGCGCCGACCAGGTTTCGCGAGGGGCGCCGCGGCCGAGTCCAACCATCCTGGAGCAAGCTCGCGGCGCCTACTACGTCGATCGCACCCCCGGCGAGCGGCCCTGGAACCGCTACGGTTACTTCAACTTCCCCGGCCGCAGCAAATGCAGCATCACCCTCGACCTCACCCGGCCCGACGGCCTGGAGGCCGTCCTGCGTTTGGCCGCAGTCAGCGACGTGCTGCTGGACAACAACCGCACCTCGACCCTGGCCAGGTTCGGCATAACCTACGAGGCGATGAGGGCTGTCCGGCCCGACATCGTGTATCTGGCCATGCCCGCCTTCGGCACCACCGGGCCCTACGCCCGCTACCGGGGCTTCGGCGCCAACACCGAGGCGATCGTCGGCCACACCTGGCTTCGAGGCTATCCCGACGCCGACCCCAGCATGACCTACGTGATCTTCCACGCCGACGCCGCCGCCGGAGTCAGCGCCGCCTTCGCCCTCATCGCGGCGCTCCACTATCGCCGGCGCACCGGCGTAGGCCAGTTCATCGACATGTCCCAGGCCGAGAACATGGTCCACCACCTGACGCCCGCATTCATGGACTACTCGATGAACCGCCGGTCCCAGGAATCCATCGGCAATCGCCACGTCTCCATCGCGCCCCAGGGAGTGTACCGGTGCCTGGGCGAGGACGACTGGGTGGCCATATCCGTCAGGTCCAACGCCGAGTGGCACAGCCTGTGCCGCGCCATCGGCCAACCGTCCCTGGCCTCCGATCCCCGCTTCGGCACGACGTCCAACCGGATCCGCAACCATGACGAGCTGGACCGCATCCTGAGCGCCTGGGCCCAGGACAAAGACAAGTACGCTGTCATGGAGACGCTCCAGGCTGCGGGCGTTCCGTCGGGGCCGGTCATCGCTTACCAGGATGCCCACTACGATCCTCACCTTCACGCCCGTGGCTTCTTCGAGCTCGTGTCGGAGCCCGAGGCCGGCATCCATCTCCACCCCGGCAGAGGCTTCCGGTTTTCCGAAACGCCGCTCCACGTTCGGAGCCCGGCGCCCACGCTGGGCCAGCATAACGACTATCTGTACCGGGATCTGATGGGCTATAGCGACGGCGACTACCAGCGGCTCGTCGACGAGCAGCAGATCGGCGAGGTCTACGTCGGCGCGGCGGCCCAATAGGCTTGGCGATGGAATCGTTGCTCTCCGACGTCACCGTACTGGACCTCACGCAGGCCGTCGCCGGCCCCTACTGCGCCAAGCTGCTGGCCGACTACGGCGCCGAGGTGATCAAGATCGAGCGGCCCGGGACGGGCGACGTCGCCCGGAGGATCGGCCCCTTCCCCAACGACGTGCCCCATTCGGAGAAGAGCGGCGTCTTCCTGGCCCTCAACACCAATAAAAAAAGCGTCACCGTGAACCTGAAAACCGAGACCGGCCGTCGCATCCTCCGCGACCTGGTTCCGCAAGTGGACATCCTGCTGGAGAGCTACCGGCCCGGCGTCATGGCCAAGTGGGGCTTCGGCTTCGACGACGTTCGCCGGATCAAGCCCGACATCGTGGTCACGTCCATCTCCAGCTTCGGTCAGTGGGGTCCCTATCGGGACTACGAGATGACCGAGCTGATCGCCTACGCCATGGGCGTCGGCATGCACTGCACCGGCGTCCCCGATCGCGAGCCGTTGAAGCTCGCTGGGACCGCTACCCTGTTCCAGGCGGGAAACACGGCGGCGGTAGCGGCCATCGGCGCCTACTTCGGCAGTCAAGCCGACGGCGTGGGCCAGCACGTCGACTACTCCATCATGGAGGGGCAGGCCTCCAGCGTCGACCGGAACGGCGCGTCGCTGATGGCCATGGCCTACGCCGGAGAGCCGACGTTCCGCCGCGCGTTCGGCCGGCGGTTCAGCGTGCTGCCCTTCGGGGCCTACCCCTGCGCCGACGGCTACGCCCACTTCACCAGCGCCCAACAGGCCTGGTGGCCCATCTTCTGCTCCATGATCGGCATGCCCGAGCTCTCCGAGGACCCCAGGTACACCGGCGAGAACTTCCAAAACCTGGACCTGGCCGAAGAGATCGACGAGCTCTTCCTCCCCTGGATCCTCTCCCACGCCAAGCGGGAAATCATGGAGCTGTGCAACGAGATCGCCGGCTCTCCCATCAATACGATGGAGGACCTGTTCGCCGACCCGCACTTCCGTCAGCGCGAGTTCTTCGTCGAGGTCGATCACCCGGCCGCCGGCCCGATGGAGTATCCCGGCCCGCCGTTCCGGCCGGCCGCGACGCCTTGGAAAAAGGGCCGAGCGCCCTTGTTGGGCGAGCACAACGAGGAGGTCCTGACCGGCCGTCTGGGGTTTACCCGGACCGACCTGGTGAAGTTGGCCCGAATGGGAGTAATCTAGCGTTGGCGGCCCGCAATCAAGGCCCCCTTGCTGTGGCCCGTGGAGGTAATCCGTGCCTGACCGTGCCCTAGAAGGACTCAAGGTCGTCGAGTTCGGCAGCTTCATCTCGGCGCCGTTCTGCGGCAAGCTGCTGGCCGACCTGGGGGCCGAAGTGATCAAGATCGAGCCGCCCAAGATCGGAGACGAGGCCCGCCGGTTCGGCCCCTTCCCCGGCGACGTGCCGAATCTCGAGAAGAGCGGCTTCTTCATCTACCTCAACGGCAACAAATACGGCGTCACCCTCGACCCCAGCACCGCCACCGGCTTCGATATCTTCACCTCCCTCATCGCCGACGCCGACGTGCTGGTGGAGAACCAACAGCCGGGTGTCCTGAAGGGGTTGGGGCTGGACTACGATACCCTGAGCAAGCTGAACCCTCGCCTGGTGATGACGTCGGTCACCACCTTCGGCCGCACCGGGCCCTACCGCAACTACAAAGGCTACGACCTGACGGCCTGGCAGGGGTCCGGCGTGGCCCACCGGTACGTCGGCGAGCCGGACCGGGAGCCCCTGCGCGGCTCCTGGTACCACGCCGATCACTGGTCTGCGGTCTCGGCCGCCGCCGCAACCATGATCGCCCTCGCCGCCCGCGACCTCACCGGCGAGGGCCAGCTGGTGGACATCTCCGAGACCGACATCCTGACGACGCACATCATGGGCTATCAGATCGTCACGTTGTATCACCTCACCGGCGAGCACGGGGCACGAACCGGCGCCAACGCCCCGCGGACGGGCGCGCCGGTGGGGATGTACGCGTGCAAGGACGGCTACATCTTCATCATGCCCCTGGAGCTGCACCACTGGCATGGGCTGGTCCGGGCCATGGGCAGCCCCGATTGGGCCACCGACCCCATCTTCGACGTGCCGTCCCACGAGCGGGTCGAATACGCCGACGAGATCGACGAGTTGATGGCCCCCTGGTTCGCCGAGCGCACCAAGGAGGAGGTCTTCGCCGCCCTTCAAGCGGAGCGGGTGCCCTGCGGCCCGCTCTACAACGCGGGCGACATCGTCGAGCACGAGCACATGATCGCCCGCGGCTTCCTCGCCGAGGCCGAACACCCTGTCCTCGGCCCGGTCCGCGTGCCGGGCAAGCCCTACGTCCTGTCCGAGACGCCGTGGAGCCTGGTCCGGTCCGCACCGACCCTCGGCCAGCACAACCAGCTCATATACGGCGGACGCCTGGGGTTCAGCAACGTCGATCTGACCGACCTCCGCCGCACGGGGATCATCTAACGAGGAGCGACCCATGACCAAGTTCCCGCTGGAAAACCTCCGCGTCATCAACTTCGGCTGGGTCTGGGCCGCGCCGGTCCTGGGCCATACGCTGGGCGACATGGGCGCCCAGGTCATCAAGATCGAGACGCGCAAGCGGCCCGACGTCATTCGCTTCCTGCCGCCCTCGATTCACGAGGACTATCCCCTGGAGAGCCTCTACGCCGCCAACACCTTTCGCGACCTGCTGGGCGTGACGCTCGACCTCACCACAGACAAGGGCCAGGAGCTGGCCCGGGACATGGTGCGCAGCGCCGACGTGGTGATCGAGAACTTCACCCCCGGAACGGTGAAACGGTACGGGCTGGACTACGATGCGGTCAAAAGCCTCCGGCCCGATGTCATCATGATCTCCCTTTCGGCCGCGGGCCAGGACGGCCCCTCGGCGAAGATCGCCACCTACGGCAACATCATCAGCTGCCTCGGCGGGCTCGACGTTCACCAGGGGTATATCGGCGACAGCCGTCCCACCACCTACGGGACCAGCATCCCCGACCCGATGATGGGCATCCTCGGCGCCTTCGCGGTGCTCTCGGCCCTCCGCTACCGGGCCCGCACCGGGAAAGGACAGTACATCGACCTCTCCCAGTGGGAGGCCTGCGCGACCACCCTCGGCGGCCCCATCATGGACTACGTCTTCAACGGGCGCATCCAATACCCCAAGGGGAACCGGGACGACCTGATGGCGCCCCACGGCGTCTATCGCTGCAAGGGCAAGGACAACTGGGTCACCATCGCCGTGAAGACGGAGGACGAGTGGCGCGGCCTGTGCGACGCCATGGAGCGGCCCGACCTGGCCGACGACGAGCGATTCGGCGACACCTACAGCCGCCAGACCAACCACGACGAGATGGACGGCATCATCACTCGATGGACTTCGACCCTGACCCACCGCCAGGTGACCCGCCAGCTCCAACGGGCGGGGATCGCCGCCTTTCCGGCGCTCAGCGCCAAGGAGGCGTTCGACGACCCGCACTTCAACGCCCGCGGGGATTGGGTGGAGATGGACCACCCGTTGGGCAAAGAGGTCATCTACGGCATCCCGTGGAAGCTGAGCAAGACGCCCGGCGGCATTCAGCGGCCCGCGACGATGATGGGCCAGTACAACCGGTTCGTCTACGGCGAGATTCTAGGCCGCACTGAGGCCGAGATCGACGCCATGGAAGCGGACAAGGTGCTGTATTAGAGGCCACGCGACCCGGGGCTAGCGCGGCGGCCGATACCAGGCGGCGGGCACCCGCACCACCACCACCTCGCCCCGGGCGCGCTCCTCTCCCGCCGCCGTGAGGGAACAATCGAGGACCGTCTTCCGGTCGGTCATCTCCTTGATCTTCGCTCGTAGCTCCACCGGCCCATCGATGGGCGTCGGCTTCAGATAGGTGATCTGCAGCGAGGCGGTGGCATAGAAGAGAGGCGGGTCGCTGTGGATGGGCCGTCTCTCGGCCCGATACGCGGCGGCGATGGCCGCGCAGACACAGTGACAGTCGATGATGCTGGCGATGATCCCGCCGTTGAGCACATGTGCCGGGCCCGCGCGATGATACTCCTTCGGATGCCACGTGCACACCGCCTCGTCGCCCGACCAATGGCTCTTGATCTGGAGCCCGTGCTCGTTGACCGGGGAGCAGCCCCAGCAATGGTTCTCTAGAATCTCGTCCTGGAACGGTGTCTCCGGCATGCCGGTTCCATCCTCGTCTTGGGGGTTCGGCGAACGTTTACGTGACCGCCTCTCGCCACGAGAGACCACGCCTAACGCGGCACCACACGATAGTCCGGCTTCTGGGCCGCCCTGACCTTCGGGCAGGTGTTTTTGCCGGCATCGCACTTGAAGCAGATCCACTTCTCGCTTCCGGGCTCGCGCCACAGCACGTTGTCGCACGTCGGACATCGCTCCACCAGCTCGGAGCACTCCCAGTCGCGCAAGGTCGAACGCTCGTTGAGGGGGCAGCCTCGACCGTGGCAGATGATCGACTCGGGTTCCTGATGGATGCAGTCCACGGGGCAGGTGCTGGGACAGGCGTCGCAATCGTTGCACAGCATCTCGTCGATGATGAACGTCACCCGGTACGACTCGCTGTCCAAGCGGCCGATGGCCAACGTAGGACAGACGTACTCGCAGGCGCCGCATCCGATGCAGATATCGTCGACGATGTAGTAGCTCACGGCCAGGCTCTACCTCGGTACCGGGCGCAATCGACGGCGGCGTGATTCACCAGGACTGCCGTGGGCAGCGGATTGTACGCGACCGGCGATGGCCTTGCGTCCTCTCATAAGGTCTGCTTCACCCGTTCGGCGAGTGAGCGGGTCATGCCGGCGACCGCCGCCAGCTCGTCCGTCGCCGCGTCACGAATCCCTTGGACCGAGCCAAAGCGCCGGATCAGCGCCTTCTTTCTGCGGGGGCCGATGCCGCTCACGTCATCCAGCGCCGAACGCGTTCCCCGCCTCGACCGCACCTGGCGATGGTAGGTAATGGCGAAGCGATGGGCCTCGTCCCGCATCCGCTGCACCAGGTACAGCCCCTGGGAGTTCCGCGGCAGCGCGATGGGGTCGGCCATATCCGGGATGTAGACCTCTTCCTCCCGTTTGGCGATGCTGGCCAATGGGAGCGCCGCCAGTCCCAGCCCCAGCAAGACCTCCAGCGCGGCGTTGAGGTGGCCCCGGCCACCGTCGATGAGCACCAGGTTCGGCACGATGCCCCAGCCACGATCGTCACCGTCCCCGCTCTCGGACGCCGCCGCTCCGCCGTCGGCGTTGCGTCCCAGCTTGCCGAAGCGCCGTCGCAGCACCTCTTGCATCATCGCGTAGTCGTCGGCGCCGCTCACGGTCTTGATCTTGAACCGGCGATAGGCCGAACGCTTGGGCTTGCCGTTCTCGAACACCACCATGCTGCCCACCGCGCTGGTCCCTTGGATGTTAGAGATGTCGTAGATCTCGATCCTTGTGGGAAGCTCCGGCAAGCTCAGCTGCTCCTGGACCTCCTCCAGCGCCGACGAGACCTTCTCCCGGTCGGCCAGCCACTTGGCTCTCCGCATCTCGAGCCCTTCATGGGCGTTCTTCGACACCAGGTCGATCAGTCTCTTGCGCTCTCCTCGCGCGGGCACCTTGAAGACCACCGGCTTGCCCCTCAGCTGTCGCATCAGATGCTCGAGCGCCGGGCGATCGACGGGCTCATGCTGGAGCAGGATCTCGGCCGGCACGTGGGAGGCCGTGGGATAGTACTGCTTGACGAACTCGCCGATGACGCGCTCGGGCGGCTCGCTGCCGGCGCCTTCCATGATGAAGTGGTCGCGCCCGATGAGGAGCCCCCGCCGGATGAAGAAGACCTCGACCCAAGCCTCGTCGTCACCCTGCGCCACGGCGACCACGTCCTGGTCCTTGCGCACCAGCGACACCACCTTCTGCTCCTGGGCCACCCGCTCAATGGCCCGGACCTGGTCCCGCAGCGTCGCGGCCCGCTCGAACTGGAGCGCGTCCGACGCCTGGCGCATCGCCTCGTTGAGCTGACGCAGCACCGTGTCGTGCTTCCCTTCGAGGAACATGATCACTTGTTGAATGACCTGGTTGTACTCCTTTTCATCCACCAGGCCCACACACGGCGCGACACACCGATGGATGTGATACTCCAGGCACGGCCGAGCGTCCTTGCCGGTGATCTTCTTGGTGCACGATCGGTAGGGGAACAGGCGCTTGAGGAGGGCCATGGTCTGGCGCATCGATTTGGCGCTGGCGAAGGGGCCGAAATATCTGCCGCCGTCGTCGATGACCTTTCGCGTCACGTCCAAGCGCGGGAAGCTCTCGTTCAGGGAGATCTTGATGTAGGGGTAGTTCTTGTCGTCTTTGAGACGGATGTTGAAACGCGGCTTGTGGCGCTTGATCAGGTTGTTCTCCAGCAGCAGCGCCTCGGCCTCCGAGTCGGTCACGATATATTCGAACTCCGCCACGCGGGGCATCATCTCCGTCAGCTTCAACGAAAGCTCCCCAGGAGAGCCGAAGTAAGAGCGCAGGCGGCTGCGGAGGTTGGCGGCCTTGCCCACGTAGAGGACGGCAGCGCCGGCGTCTTTCATGATGTAGACGCCGGGGTGCGTCGGGACAGCCGAGACAAGCTGGGCCGCTATGGCGGATTCCATCGCTGTCAGATCTCTAGCGCGGGGGCCGAAGCGCCGAGCCTGTCCACATCCGCGCGATAGGCCGAACGAGCCCCTATCCGATCACGAAAGTGAGAACGATGAGGACGACCATCAGCACCGCCGCGAGCTTTCCGATGCGCTTCAGGTCGCTGCTCTGATACGGGCTGGTCGGCAGGGCGCCTCGGGGCGCGGCGGGCGCGGCAGGCGCGGACGCGGGCGCTGCCCGGGCTCGGACGGGAACCTCGAAATCGGGCGTGTCCGCGCCCGGTCGAACGGGAGGCGGCGTCGCCACCGCCTCGGCCTGGGTGACGGTTGTCGATTCCTGTTGGCGAAAGATTATGGCCGGCCGGGGACCGGTCTTTTTCTTTTTTTTCGCCAGGGCCGCTTGCCGGGCCGCAATCTGTTTGGAGCGTCTGGGCATGGTTCACTCTTGGAGGCACGTCCACTTTATTATAGTGGCCGGCGAGGAAGCGCCGCAAGGCGGCGGCTGAGCCGCATCAATATTTCCGGCCCTTCGCCGCTAGCCGCTCGGCCAACTAGATTCTGATGGGGCAGGAGGAGAGGTCATCAACAACCGGCCAATGCACTGTTGAAACCCTGTCGACTGCGTACTAGCTCTGCGCCACCACGCTTTTCATCTCACTCGCCGCCTCGACGACGACCCTGGCACATTTCCGCATTCCCATGCGGTCGGAGTTCAAGAAGATGTGGTAGAGGGTGGGGTCTTCGGGCGCCACTTTAAAATATTTTTTGTACCACGCGGACCTGCCGTCCTCGCGCCCTTTCAGAAGCTTCTCCGCTCGGGCCTTGTCCACGCTCTCCCGGCGCATCGTCTCTTCGACGCGAGATTCCAGGCTGGAAACGATGTAGACATGGAGCGCGTTCTGCAGGTCTCTCAAGATCACATTGCTGCCTCGCCCGATGAGCACGGCGCTCCCGCCTCGGGCCAAGTCCTGGATCACTTCAGTGATGACCTTGATGTAGCGGGTGTCGTTGAGCCGTTCGGCGCTGCTCTCGGCGGGCTGGGCCGCCTCGGCCATGCTTCGGGACATCAGGACCTCGATGCCGGTGGGACCGAGGAACGGGTCTCCGGCGGAGCCGGCAGCGGCGGATTTTTCCAGGAAGTTCTGGAAGAATCGGGCGAGGCGGTCCCGTCCCCGCATCGCCTGCTCGTCCATCTGGGCCAAATCCTCCACCGACGCCCCGGACCGCGTGGCCGCTTGGGCGATGATCTGATGGTCGACGTAGTCGGCGCCCAAGAGTCCAGCGACCTCCAGGCCCACCTCTCGTGCAGGACTCCCGAACCGACCGGCGATGGTCACGACCGGCATCTGCCACCTCCTCCGCTTGTCCTAAGCCCTGTACGTCAGGCTTCTCGACTCGCAGCGTAGGCTGATTTGAACGTTAGTCTATACCACAACCGGAAACTGGACAGCAAGTCCAAGGTTGGCGGCATCGCGTCGACAACGAGCTGATTACCCGGAATGTATGACGCTATCTGCTGCTGTTCGTCTGACACAGCCGTCATTCGACGCGGACGCCGGTCGGCGCATCCATGGCCTTGAGCCGCTGGATATTGGCCCGCTCGCTGTCGTCGACGCCGGTCGCCATCCACGCGTCGATGATCTCGTCGGCCAGAGCGGTGGACGTCAGGCGCAGGCTGAGACAGAGGATGTTGGCGTCGTTCCATTTCCGGGCGCCGCGGGCCGTTTCGGCGTCGGCGCACAGGGCGGCGCGGGCGCCGGGCACCTTGTTTGCCGCCATGGCAACGCCGGTGCCGGTCCAGCAGCAGAGCACACCCTGATCGAACCGGCCGGACGCCACGCCCTCGGCGACCTTGCGGGCCACTTCGGGCCAATTGGGGTCGTCGGCGGTCAGGGCGCCGAAAAGCTCGACGTCGATCTTGCGCCGCCGGAGCCCGTCGACCAGGGAGTCGGTCAATTCGGTCCGCTGGTCGCTGCCAACGGCGATGCGCAGGCTCGGCGCGGCCATCGTCGGTCTCCTAGGTCGCCCTGGGATGGGCCTTGTCGTACTCCTGGCGAACGTGGTCGCTGGTCAGGTGCGTGTAGACCTGGGTCGTGGAGATGTTGGCGTGACCCAACAGCTCCTGGACGTTGCGCAGCGGAGCGCCGCCCCGCAGCATGTGGGTGGCGAAGCTGTGCCGCAGCACGTGGGGCGTGATCTTGGACCGAAACCCCGCCTCGGCGGCGTAGTTTTTCAAGATGAGCCAGAAGCCCTGGCGGGTGAGCCTCTGCCCTCTCCGGTTCAAGAACAGGGCCGGCTCCAGGATGCTCCGCAGCAGTCCCGGCCGGCCCTGGCGGACGTAGGTGTCGATGACGGCCACGGCCTCTTGGTGCACCGGGATGATGCGCTCCTTCGAACCTTTGCCCATGCACCGGACCATCCCGCTTTCGAGGTTAACGTCGCCAACGTCCAGCGATACCATCTCGGTGACGCGCATGCCGGTGGCGTAGACCAGCTGAAGCAGCGCCTTGTCGCGCAAGCCATCGGGCGACGCACCCTTCTTGTCCGGTTGGGCCAAGAGGAGCGCTACCTCTTGGTAGCTGAGATGCTTGGGCAGCGGACGGCCCACCTTGGGCGACGCCAGGTCCTCCGTGGGGTCCTCCGTCACCAGGGCCTCGTCGACCAGAAAGTTGAAGAACGACTTGGCGGCCGCGATCTTTCGGGCGACGGTGGTTGGAGCATAGTCCCGGTCGCGCAGCTCCATCACGTAGTCGGAGAGCATTGCGCGGGTCGTCTTCGACCAGCCGTCGCCGGTTGCGGCGGATCCGAGCCGGGGCGCCAGGAACGTCATGAGCTGGTTCAGGTCGTTCTGGTAGGCGTCGCGGGTATTGGTGGAGAAGCCCTTCTCCGCCGTGAGGAACTCGAGGAACTGCTGGACGTGCTGCTTCATCGATGGGACTCCCGGAGGGTTGACATATGCATCCATGTTACCATAACGACCGCGACGGCGCATCGCCGGCAGGCCTCCTTGGAACCCTTGACAGGCCGCGCCATCCCATGCACGGTATGGGCGCGTTCGGCCCCGGCCGCGCCCGCCTGCATAGCTCGAAGCCAGGAGTCAACCATGCCAGCCCAGTTCGGCCTTCAGTTGCCCAGCTTTTCGTTCCCCACGAGAGCCAACGACAACGTCTTCGACGTGGGGCGCGAGATCACCCAGACGGCCGAGGAGCTGGGCTTCGACTCCGTCTGGCTCATGGACCATCTGTTCCAGATCCCTGTCGTAGCGCCGGAGACCGACCCGCTGCCCGAGTGCTGGTCGAGTCTGGCGGCCCTGGCGGCCAGCACCACGCGAATCAAGCTGGGCAGCCTGGTCTCCGCCGCGGGGTTCCGGAGTCCGTCGATCCTGGCCAAGATCACCTCCACCATCGACGTCGTGAGCCACGGAAGACTGATCGTGGGGATGGGCGCCGGATGGTGCGACTGGGAGCACAAGGCCTACGGCCTCGATTTCCCCGAGGTGGGCGTGCGGATGCGAAAGCTGGAGGAGGCGATACAGGTGCTCCTGGCGATGTGGACCCAGGAGCGCGCAACGTTCGAAGGGAAGTACTACCAGGTCCGCGACGCCGTGAACAGTCCCAAGCCGGTCCAAAAGCCTCACCCGCCGATCCTCGTCGGCGGCAACGGCGAGAAGGTGACGCTGCGGATCACGGCCCAATACGCCCAGGCCCACAACCTCGGAGGTGGGACGCCGGAGGAGTGCGCCCGCGTTCTCGGCGTGCTGCGCGGCCACTGCCAGCGGCTGGGAACGGACTACGACGCCATCCTCAAGACGCGGCTGACGCCGGTCATGCTGGCGGCGGACAAGGCCGAAGAGGCGGCGAAGATCCAACGCCTGTGTCCGGCCGGCTCCAACGAGCCGCACTTTCGCAACCGGACGATCATGGGCACGCCCGACCAGATCTCCCAGCAGCTTCAGGCCCTCGTCGACGCCGGCGTCGAATACTTCATCGTGAGCTTTTGGGACGTGGAAGAGCTGGACAATCTCCGCACCTTTGCCCGTGAGGTGATGCCGCGGTTCGCGTGACGTTCACGTTTCGACGACACGTGAAGCCATCCCGAAAATGGGGCCGACAGATTGGGATCACCCTCACCCTCTCCCTCGAAGGGAGAGGGGATTGCGTGTGCAACCGGGGACACAGGTTACACCAGGAGGAGGCGCTGCATGGACGGTCGACGGCCCGTCGGGATCATGTACACCAACACCAACGTCGACGATCCCGCCAAGGAGATCGAGTACAACCAGTGGTATCACGACGTCCATTTCCCTGACGTCACCGAGCCGGGGATCTTCGTCAACGCCACGATGTTTCACAACGTCTTCTCGCCCCCTCGGCCTGGCGAGGGCAAGTTCCTGGCCTTCTACGAGTGCTACTGGCAAGACCTCGACGGCGCGTATGCCGAGTTCACGAAAACGGTGGCGAAGCTTCGAACGGAGCATCGAATCCACGCCGGCACCGCCAGGGCCTTTTACGGCGTCTACCGTCAGCTCACCATCGTGTCGAGCACCGACCGGCGCAAGCGGACTCAGAGTCTGCTGGCGGTCCGAATCGACGCCCAGGAACCCAGCAAGGAGGCCGACGTCAAGCGGTGGTACACCGAGACCCACGTGCCGGAGGTGGTGGAGCTGGGCCTCTACCACACCGGGTCCTTCGGCGAGCTGATCACCGGGGAGCCCTTCCGGTCGATGGCGGACCCCGGCCAGCCCAGATTCCTGGCGGTGTACGAGTCGGATATCGGCGATCCGCAATGGCTGGCGGGAGAGGTTGGCCGCCGATTCTCTTCGCCGGGCGTCCCCGATTATGTCCAGATCGATGGGGCCTCGATGTTCTACCGCGTAAGCCCCTGGTAGGAGGGCGCCGGCCCGGAGGCCGCGTCACGCCCCAGGAGAGACGACGCTGCCCCGGACCAACTGCTCGACGACGCGGGCCTTTACGGAGTAGAAGCAGTAGCTGCCAACGGCGGCGATCGGCGCAAAGCCATCGGCCAGCCTTAAATTACATGCGCGGGCGCGCCCAGGTGAAGCCGGGAGGGTGTTGGACCTTGGCGCGTATCGCCCTATCGAAACCTGGCTGGGTGATTGACCCCATCGTTGATGGGTTCGTTCAGGTAGACGTCGCCGTTACGGATCTTGATATTGTACGCGCATTCGGGGTTCGTGCAGACCCAGGCCTTGTAGTGAATCGGCGCCCCCTGGCTACCAAAATCGGATAAAGGAACCAGGTCGCCCACGGCGCATTTTTGACATTTCGGGAACTCCATCGCGACGCGCACCTCCACCTTGAGAAGAGTGATACAGATGAGAAGTATACACGAGAGACTAGGGGACTGACAACTCGGAGCCCAGAATTACGGACCGTAGCGACCGGTACTCAGCGCCCTGGGCCCGGAGGGTGCTTTGCATCAGACTGATGCGATCGACCCGTTGGACCGCCTCCGCTGAAGGGGCGTCCGCGGCGAGCCCGGTAGCCTCGTCCAAGCGTCGAGAGCGGTCGCCGCCTCGCACCCTGCCAAGCGTCAGATGCGGTGCGAAGGGGCGGCCTTCGGCAGCGAAACCCAGCGATTCCAGCCGGCGCTCCAGGGCCTGTTGCAGGTCCGTCAGGGGGCCGACGTCGCCCCGGAGGCCGACCCATAGCACCCGAGGCCGGGCCAGCGTGGGGAAGCCGCCAACGTCGCCGAGGGCCACGGTCAACGGCTGGGCCTGGGAGGCGATGTCGGCCATCGCCGACACGATGCCCTCGACCTGGCCTTCGTCGATGTCGCCCAGAAACTTGAGCGTCAGATGGGCCTTTTCGGGCTCAACCCAGCGCACCGGCAGATCGACCGCCGCCCTCACCTGGGCCTGCACCTCTCCGAGCGCTCGCCGGAGCGCCTCGCCCAGCTCGACGGCGATGAAAGCGCGGAGCTTAGCCATCGCCATCCTCCAACGTCGCTACGAGCCCCTTGAGCTCGCGGAGGCTGGCCACGATCTCCTCCAGCGAGACGGCGGCATTGGCCGGACTGGTGGACGGGACCACGAAGACCTTGGAGCGGCCGATCTGCCGGGGTTGGAGTCCTATCTCCACGGCGCCGGTGGTCGATTCGGCAAACCGGAGGTAGTTCTTGTAGCCGCTGACGCCGTTGAAGCACACCACGCGCGGCTGGCAATCCATCAGCTTTCCCTGGAGAACCGGTGCGCCCTCGCGAAACTCGGCGGTCTTCAGCTCCGCCATCTGCCGCGTCGCCCGCTTGACCAAGTCGGTGAAACCAATTCCATAGCGGAGCGCGTGGGAGTCGGTCTCCGGCCCCAACGGCGCCGGCGTCAGCTCAGCCGCGTTGAAGGCGGGCCAGAACCGATTTCGGGGCGTGGCGAAGTAATGGCCCTCGTTTGCCGAGCGCCAACCGGGGTTGATGCCGACGAACACGATGTCCAGTCCCGGCTCAAGGTAGTCGGGCAAGGTGTAGATGCCCGTCACCTGGGTCCAGCAGGCCTTGGGATAACCTTCTCGCTTCCAGGGTCGAGCGAGGCCAATTCGCAGGTATACCCTGCTGGACGACCGCAACTCGTCCAGCGCGACCCGTGTCGCTTTCATCTCACCTCCCGAAGTGTTGCACAATTCATCAAGATAGGCCCGAAACGTCAGATCATTGATTGGCACACGTAGATATGCATCGCCTTGAGCGTCTCTGAAGTCTAATCTGTAGCGCCTTCGAAAGTAGTCATCTATCTCAACATAGACTATGCCAACATCTGTGACGGTTCCAAGCGAACGCGTTTCCCGGCCAGGTAGCACATATCGATCGTCAACTAGATACCCATCAAATATATCCGCGACGCTCGAGAAGCAGGACTGCTTCAGTGCGCTCTCCCACTCCACATCGCTGCAAATGCCTTTGTTCGCTATCGAATCTAGCCTGAACTCCATATCCTCTGAATGGGGAAGTGATATCTGACGAGCCGACAGATCAAACTGAACCTTCGCTCTGGGGTGCACTACTAGCTCCCCCCCCTGATAGAGGTGGGACTCCCGCATGTGACCTCGCATAATCGGTCGAACACAATTGCCTTGTGCGTCAAGCCCAGCGACACAAACTTTATCTCCGCTCATCCTGGAAACGTCTGTTATTACCAGAGTCTTTTGCATGACAACGCCGATCAAAGATGCTCGATACGAGCGCCTGCAAACATCTCCTGATTTAGATACTCCGCAGCCAGTCTCCGGTGGCAGCGTTCTGGCGTCGGCTCACTACATAACAGAATAGCCCCATTCCTAAATAGTGCTTCATCAAGCTCTTCCTGCTCTTCAGAATGGTATAATCTTCTC
>JACZVV010000157.1:3396-3725 GCA_022572465.1 Chloroflexota bacterium | reverse complement strand
ATGGACTTGACGGCCGTGGACTACTCGACCTTTGGCAAAAGCCCTGCGCCGGCTTTCTTCGCTTCCTCGGGTGTCTCGTTGAGCCCCTCATCCCAGATCCCGGATGAAGACCCCTGGCCCGGACCTCCGTGCGAGGCACGCTTCGTGGTCGTGTACCACTTTTTCTCTGTAAGGCACAAGCACCGGCTGCGGCTGGTGGTACCGCTGGACGAGACTGACGTAGAGGTGGACTCCGTGACGTCATTGTGGGCCGGAGCAAACTGGCTCGAGCGCGAGGTTTGGGACATGTACGGGATCCGTTTTCGGGGACATCCGGATCTGAAGCGCAT
>JACZVV010000157.1:0-3333 GCA_022572465.1 Chloroflexota bacterium | reverse complement strand
CAAGGACTACCCCGTTAACAAACGCCAGCCCTTGATCGGGCCAGTGAATTGAAACAACGATGACCGCTGACTTAGAACCAAAGGCGAAGGACGCCTCCGCGGATCTCGAAACGCGGGATATGATGCTCAACATTGGCCCCGCGCATCCCGCCATGCACGGGATCGTTCGGATCGTGGCCAAGCTTGACGGTGAGCAAATCGAGGAGGCTGAAGTTGAGATCGGCTACCTTCACCGCGGCTTTGAGAAGATGGCCGAAATCGTGGACTACAACGGAGTCATCCCCTACGCCGATCGGCTCAACTACGTCTCGCCGCTCATCAACAATATGGGCTACTGTATGACGGTGGAGAAGCTCATCGGGATTGAGGTCCCAGAGCGCTGTCACTACGTGCGGGTCATCCTCTCGGAGATTTCGCGGATCTCGGACCACCTGACTTGCGTCGGTGCGACCGCCATGGAGTTGGGCGCCTTCACCGTCTTTCTCTACATGATCAAGGCCCGCGAGTACCTTTGGGAACTCGTGGAGCAGGTGACCGGGGCGCGGCTGACAGTCACCTATTGTCGCGTGGGCGGGGTGAAGGCCGACCTCCCCGAGGATTTCGCCCCAGCCTGCCGCAAGGCCTTCGAGGAGACCCGAAAGGTCCTCGTCGAGTCAGATGCGCTGCTGACGCGTAATCGGATCTTCGTGGACCGGATGAACGGGACCGGCGTGATCTCCGCGGAGGACGCTATCTCCTATGGGATCACCGGCCCCTTTCTGCGCTCCACCGGCGCCGACTACGACGTCCGCAAGGACTGCCCGTACGCCGTCTACGACCGACTGCCCTTCGACGTGCCGGTGGGCAGCCGAGGCGACAACATGGATCGTTATCTCGTGCGCATGGAAGAGATGGAGCAATCCATGCGCATCGTGGAGGCCGCCCTGCGCGACATACCGCCCGGCTCGGTCCTGGTCAACCCCGAGACCGGCCGCCCGATTCCGGCCGCGGAGATGGTAGACCTCGCCAAGGAGGGGAACATCGCTGCCATCGCGGGCGGTTGCGCCGTCGTCGGTCCAACCCTCGAGGGCGCCGGTCGCGCCCAGCATCCGTCCATTGCCGCGGACGAGAAGCGCGTCTCCCTGCCTCCCAAGGAGGACGCCTACGGCAACATCGAAGGGCTCATGCAGCAATTCAAGCTGGTCATGCTCGGTCATGGGGTACGACCGCCGCACGGGGAGGTCTACTTCCCGGTGGAAGGGGCCAACGGGGAGCTGGGGTTCTACGTCGTGAGTGACGGAGCTGGGAACCCATACCGCGTGCGGGTCCGCCCGCCCTGCTTCGCCATCATGTCGGCGCTTTCCAAACTCATCACCGGGGACATGATGGCCGACATCGTCCCCACCTTCGGGTCGGTCAACATGATCGGTGGGGAGCTCGACCGGTGAAGCTTTCAGACCTCGAAGGCGAAGCCGGCGAGATCCTCGAACGTTACGAGCACCCGAAGGCAGGCATGCTGCCTCTCCTGTGGCTGGTTCAGGAGAATCGTGGGTACGTCTCCCAGGAGGCGGAGGCCTGGGTGGGACGCATCCTGGGCGTGGCCCGTTCCCAGGTGCGCGAAGCCGTGTCTTTCTACAACATGTTCCACACCCGACCGGTGGGCCGGCGCGAGCTTCGCCTCTGTACGAGTCTGCCGTGCATGTTGCGCGGCGCCGGGAAGGTTCTCGAGCGGATCGAGGAAAGATTGAAGATCCGCCCCGGCGAAACCACGCCGGGTCAGGAGGTCACCCTCACGGAAGTGGAGTGTCTGTGCGCCTGCGAAATGTCACCCATGGCCCAGCTCGACCAACGCTTTATTGGACCGCTCGAAGGGGGCCCGCTAGAAGGGGGCCCGCTAGAAGGGGGCCCGCTCGAAGGGGGCACGCTCGAGGGTGGGACCCTCGACGCGGTCATCCTGGACGCGCTCACGGAGCCCGGTAGCCCGGAATCGGCCCCTGAGCCCGAGCCCTATATCTCAACGGACGGGCCGGTGCTCTCCAGGCGCTTCAGGGATCCGGACGGGACCTGGATGGATGGCTACCTGGCCGACGACGGGTACGTCGCGGCCAAGCAGGCTCTCACCTCCATGACCCCGGAACAGGTAATCGACGAGGTCCTGAGCGCCAACCTGCGCGGTCTGGGCGGCGCGGGTTTCCCGACCGGCAGGAAGTGGGCGTTCGTTCCCAAGGAAACCAGCAAACCGAAGTACCTGGTGGTCAACGCCGACGAGGGCGAGCCCGGGACCTTCAAGGACCGCTACATCATGGAGCGGGATCCACACGCTCTCCTCGAAGGCATGATCATCGCGGCCTATGCCATCGGCAGTCATAAGGCCTACGTCTACATCCGCGGCGAGTACTTCCGGTCGGCCCAGCGCCTGCAGCGCGCCATCGACGAGGCCCAAGCCCAAGGTTGGCTCGGCAAGAACATCCAGGGGACCGGCTTCGACCTGGACGTGGTCATCCACCGTGGCGCGGGGGCCTACATCTGCGGCGAGGAGACCGCGCTGCTCACCTCGCTCGAGGGCGGGAAGGGCTTTCCCCGGCTCAAGCCCCCGTTTCCGGCCATTTCCGGTCTCTTCGGGTGCCCGACGATCGTCAACAATGTCGAGACCCTGGCGTGTGTCCCGTTTATCCTAAACCAAGGAGCCGAACGCTTTGCCGAGCTCGGCACGGAGAGCCAGGGCGGCACGCGGCTCTTCTGCGTGTGCGGGCACGTGGTCCGGCCCGGCGTCTACGAGGCGTCGGTCGGGGTGACCCTGCGGGAACTGATCGAGGGCGCCGGGGGTATCCGCGACGGCAACGAGCTCAAGGCGGTCATCCCCGGCGGCATCTCGGCCAAGATTCTCACCGCCGGCGAGATCGACGTGGCCATGGACTTCGACTCCCTCACGGCTGCCGGCAGCATGGCCGGATCCGGTGGCGTGATCGTGATGGACGAGACCACCTGCATGGTCGAGGCGCTTGAGTCCGCGGCGCGCTTCTTCGCCGACGAATCCTGCGGACAGTGCTCACCATGCCGTGAGGGGACGGGCTGGGTTCATCGTATCGTGCGCCGCATTATCGACGGGCGCGGACGACTCCAGGACCTGGACGACCTCCTGGCGATCGCGGGTGACATGGAGGGCAACACGATCTGCGTCTTCGCGGACGCGGCGGCCTGGCCGGTCCAGTCCTACATCACGAAATTTCGGCACGAGTTCGAGGAGTACATCCGCAGCGGTCGGAGCGGCAAGAAGAAGGGGGCCGTGGCATGCCAAACGTGAACATCGACGGCCGCGAGGTGAAAGTGCCCGAAGGGACGACGGTCATCCAA
>JACZVV010000156.1 GCA_022572465.1 Chloroflexota bacterium | reverse complement strand
TCTTGGGCCTGGTTGCAAAAATAGTCTACGTCTGCGTACTCGAAACAGTCCCTGGATGCGATCATCAGGTAATTTGACAAGGGTCCCTCCTTCCGACTGTGGCTGTCGAAGACTCTTATACCGAAGCTAGCGATGGGTATTCTAACCCCAATGGCGTTTCGATTCCAGTCCTCGCCGGTTCATGATTGGCAGGCCACCCAATTTCTTCAAGGGCCTGTCGTACAAGCAATGCTGTGTATACTGTTCGAACGTCGGGCCTGGCCTGCCGCCCGCCGGGCGTTCAAGGACGTTTGGAACGAGAGACCCAGCGGCGCCGTCCGCAGGAGACCTATGAACGTCTCCGGTTTGGACCACATCGTGCTGTTGGTCCGCGATCTGGATGCTTCGCTGCGTTTCTATGCGGGGACCCTGGGCCTGGCGCCGCTCCGTGTGGAGGAGCATCGCCAGGGCAAGGCTCCGTTTCCCTCGGTGCGCGTCTCCGATGGAACGGTCATCGACCTGGTGCGGAACGAACGCGGCGCCGGCGGCAGTAACGTCGATCACTTTTGCCTCGTCGTGGATGTTGACGACATGGAGCGGCTGGCCGTCGATCTGCGAGCCGAGGGCGTCGAAGTCCAGGGCGAGGTGGCGCGGCGTTGGGGCGCCAGGGGCTACGGGCGGTCTATCTACGTCAAGGACCCCGACGGCAACACCGTGGAGCTCAAGAGCTACCCGCCCTCGTAGGTCAGACGACGCCGGTTTCTGAGAGGGCGTTGAGGGTCGCCAGGTCCATTCCCATCTCGCGGTGATACACGGCCACGTTGTCCTCGCCCAGCAGAGGCGCCCGGCGGCGGACTCGCCAAGGGGTGCCATGAAAGATGTAGGGCGCTCCCGGGTAGGTGAATCGTTTGCCCAGCTCGGGGTGCTCGACCTCCACGAAGAAGCCCCGGTCGCGGAGATGCGGGTCGTCGACGATGTCCGAGGGCGCCCGGACCACCGTCCACGGCAGCTTGCGCTGCTGCCCGCCGTGGAAGAGTTCGTCGGCCGTTAGGCGCGTGCACATGCTGCGGACGGCATCCAAGACCCGCCCCATCTCGCCGCGCAGCACCTCGGGGTCCAGCAGCCGGTCGTCTTTGAGGTCGCCCGCCACTCCGTTCTCGTCCAGCCACTCCACCAGGCGGAGCCACTCTTCGGTAGTGATTCGAGGGATGAAGCAGTTGGCGTAACGACCGTCCTTGCACTTGAACTGGACCGGCGGCGACCCGAGCGCGGAGGCATGGCGTCCCGTCTGCCGATCCCGATTGTCGCCGGTCATCACGTATTCGGGGAACGACCCCTCGGTGCACAGCGCGATGGCCTCGTGGATGGACAGGTCGATGTGCTCGCCGTTGCCCCGCAGATCACGGTTATAGAGGGCCAGCAAAATGGCGACGAACGCGTAGTGATCGCCGATGTGGTAGGCGTTGCCGCCTCCCGGCGCGATGGGCGTGTCGTCGGGGTCGTCCACCAGGTCGTAGCCACAGATGCCCATCTCGCCGCCGCTGGCCATGAGCGTCAGGTCCGAGGCCTTGAAGTCGCGCCACGGGCCCGACTGTCCGAACGGCGTCACGGCGCAGTAGATCAGGCGAGGGTTGTCTCGGCTGAGCTCGTCGTAGCCCAGGCCGCGCGAGGCCATGGCGCCCGGCGCGTTCGACTCCAGCACGATATCGGCCGTGCGGGCCAGCCGGCGGAAGAGCTGCTGCCCGCCGGGCGTGTCGAGATTCAGCGTGATGCTGCGTTTGCTGGTGTTGTAGTGCCAGAAGTACAGGCTCCGGTTGTGATCGGGCTGGTCCTCATAGAAGGGGCCGATCCGACGGGTCGAGCATCCCTCGGGCGGCTCGACTTTGATCACGTCGGCGCCCAGGTCGGCCAGGAGCTTGCCGCAGAGCTGCCCCTTCTCGTCGGACAGCTCCAGCACTCTGAGGTCGCCCAACGCTTGGGGCGGCGACGCGGGCTGGGCCGTCACGCCAGCGTCTCCTTGCGCACCATGTTGCGGGGCCAGAAAACGCCCTCCGCATCGTTGCCGTCGACCTCCTCGGCCGTGAGGCCCAGCACGTCGCGGAGCACATAGTCGTTGTCCTGGCCGATCAAGGGGCCGTGTCGCCAGATCGCCCACGGCGCCTGCTCCAGACGCATCGGCATCCCTTCGTAGATCCGCCGGCCGATCACGGGGTGCTCCGCTTGGGTGGCGAAGGCGCCCCGGTGCTGCAGCTGGGGGTCGTTCTCCACTCGATCGACCATGCTCTGGACCGGCGCCGAGGGGACGCCGGCGGCCTGGAGCCGGTCCATGACCTCGTACTTGTTCAGATCGATCGTCCACTCCTGGATGCGCCGGTCAAGCTCTTCCTGGTGTTCCAGGCGCTGGAGCAGGGTCGCGAAGGCGGGCTCGTCGGCCCACGCCGGACTCCCCATGGCGCCGGCCAGCGCCCGCCACTCCTCTTCGGTGAAGCACGCGATGGTACACCAGTCGTTGCGCCCGCCGCCGGCGCAGCGGTAGGCGTTGTGGGGAGCGGCGTGGCGGCCCCGGTAGGTGTCGGTCAAGGGCGTGCCGGGCCAATGCGTGCGGTTGCCCGACGGCACGCCGTCGCGGTCCGTGCGCCGTCCGTTGACGGTGGAGTCCAGGATGGCCGCGCCGGTGAGGGTGCAGCCGGCGTCCACCTGGGCCAGGTCGACGTATTGCCCCTGCCCGGTGCGGCTGCGGTAGTGCAGCGCGGCGAGGGTCGCCATCGCGCCGTAGTACCCGCCGGTGTGGTCCATATACGAATGGCCCCATCCCGCCGAAGGCTTGCCCGGCAGGCCCGACATGAAGGTCAGCCCCGAGAGGGCCTGGACCGCGGGCCCCCAGGTGTCGTAGTCGCGATTGGGGCCGCTGTGGCCGAACCCGGCCATGCTGACGTAGATGATCGCGGGGTTGGCTTGGCGAAGCTGTTCGTACCCCAGTCCCCAGTCCTCCATCACCCGCGAGCTGAAGTTCTCGATCACCACGTCGGAGATGCCGATGAGCCGTTTGATCAGGTCCAAGCCGCTGGGACTTCGCACGTTCAGCGTGACGCTGAGCTTGTTGCAGTTGAAGTTGTTGAAATCGCCGTTGGTGTCGAGGCCGGGCGTGACGCCGGCAGCCGAGTAGCGCGGCGAGCCCAGCCGGATGATGTCGGGGTTCATGGGCCATTCGATGCGGACCACTTCCGCGCCGAACATGCTGAAGATTCGGGTCGACTGAGGCCCGGCCCGGACCCAGGTAAAGTCGACCACTCGCACGCCGGCCAGCGCTCCCTTGCTCAACACCGCGCCAAGCTCCACGGGTCACTCTCCCTCGAAACGACCGCAAAAGCAGCCCCGGCTCTCCCGGCACGCTTTAGCAGGCATGGTACTCGCTCTACGCAAGAACGCAACGCGCCGGCGGGGTGTCGCGCCTCGCGCCGGGATCACCGTTCGTCCGCATGCGAGTAACCGGCCAGATGCTCCCGGAAGAAGCCTAGCATATGCCGCCAGGCGTCGTCGGAGGCGTCGGGACGGTAGCTGCCCCGCCCGTCGTTCATGAACGAGTGGCTGGCGTTGGGGTAGGACCGCACCGTGAGGCTCTTGCCGTGATCGCGCATCGCCTGCTCCAGCTTGGGCACGCCGCCGCGGACCAACCGGTCGTTCTCGCCATAGAAGTAGAGGACGGGGCACTGAATATCGGCCACGGCGTCGATCCGGCCGGGGTTGCGGCCGTAGAACGGGACGCTGGCCTTGATCTCGTCCGACGCGCAGGCC
>JACZVV010000063.1 GCA_022572465.1 Chloroflexota bacterium | reverse complement strand
AACAACGAGAGCTGCATCGACACCGTACTCACCGCCGGTGGTAATAATGCCGGTGGTAATGCCGCTGGTGGTGGGGCGGCGGGCGGTGGTGGCGGGGCGACAGGCCCTTAGCAACACCCCCTGGAGCCCGACGTTGCATCGGAGTCGCGCCAACGATCGCGACCCCTCCCGCTGGCCGATGTCCTGAATCATCGTCATGCCCGCGCGGCGCCACGCCGTCCGGCTCGACGTCCCATCAGCAGAGCCGGCGCGAATTTCCTTGACTGGGCCTCATTCTGGCCCCTAGACTTGCCCTGGCGCAAGAGGCAGCGACCCGGCCACCCAGGAAGGATGCGACGGTGACTTTATCCAACGATATCGAGGCCAAACGCAAGCGGCTGGAAGCGATGGTGGACCAGCAGGCGGCGACGCCGACCCGGGGCGTCAACCACGTCGCCGTCATCAGCTCGGACCTGGAGCGTTCGGCCCGGTTCTATCATGACGTGCTGGGGATGCCGCTGGTCAGCGTGACCCCCAACCGCGACGAGCCCCGCTCGACCCACATCAACGTCACCCTGGGCGGCGGAGTCAACCTGTCGCTCTTCGATTTCCCCGACGTGGCCGGCCAAGCCGTGGGTGGCGCCGGGGGGCTGATGCATCTGGCCCTATCGTTGCCCCGCGACCGGCTGGAGGCCATCGAGGCCAGAGTCAAAAAGGCCGGCGTCGCCATCCAGCGCATCGGCGATTCGCTGTACTTTCACGACCCCGATGGGCTGATGCTGGAGCTGACCCTGGTCGACGCGTAGGCGTTGGCGGGGCCGACGGTCCCGACGATCCGAGGAGGATGCGATGGTCTTGGAACGGCTGAGATTGGATGGCAGGACGGCGATCGTTGCGGGCGCCGGCGGAGGCGGCATCGGCACCGCTACGTCGCTCACGCTGGCCGAGGCGGGCGCCGACATCGTGGCCGTCGATATCGACGCGGAGCGGGTCGAGGACACCAAGCGGCGAGTCGGCGAGCTCGGACGGAAGTGCCTGGGGATCGTGGCCGACATTCGCCAGAAAACCGACGTCGAGCGGGTGGTGTCCCAGGCGGTGAAGGAGTTTGGCGCCGTCCACTACGTGGCCAACGTCGCCGGGGGGATGAAGGACGACCAGTGGGGCGAGGTGCTGGAGTACGGCGAGCGGCAGTTCGACGAGGTCATCAGCCTCAACCTGCGCTACGCGTTTCTGGTCTGCCAGGCGGCGGCCAAGAGCATGGTCGAGCTGGGCATCAAGGGCAGCATGGTCAGCGTCGCTTCGGTGAGCGGCCTCGCCGGCGCGCCCTACCACGGCCCCTATGGGGCGGCGAAGGCCGGGCTGATGGCCTTGACGCGCACGATGGCCGTGGAGCTCGGGCCTCGCGGTATCAGGGTCAACGCCGTCGCGCCGGGCTCGGTCAAGACGCCCCGGGTGATGGCCATGGCCTCCCGCGACATCGACGAGAGCTCCAAGACGACGATCCCCATCGGCAAGCCCTGCCAGCCCGACGATATCGCAGCGGGGATCCTGTTCCTGCTCTCCGACCTCGCCCGCTCCGTATCGGGCCACACGCTGGTCATCGATGGCGGCGCGACGGCGAAGTTTTCCTTGACCGGCCGGACGCCGGAGCAGATCGAGGAGCAGAAGCAGGCCCGCGGCTGACCCTGCCTTCGATTGCGCGGCGCGACGGCGAAGTTTTCCTTGACCGGCCGGACGCCGGAGCAGATCGAGGAGCAGAAGCAGGGCGGCTGAGCCGCGGCAACATGGGGCCGGAATCCTGCTGCGGCTCAGCCGCCTCAGCCGCCTCAGCCGCCCGCTGCCGCCTCGCCTCGTACATGACCAGCGCTGCTGCCACCGAGGCGTTCAGCGACGCGATGCGACCTGCCATCGGAATGGAGGCCAGCAGGTCGCAGCGCTCCTTGACCAGGCGCGAGAGGCCCTTTCCCTCGGATCCGACGACGATGGCCGTCGGCTGGCGGTAGTCCACCTCGGTGTAGTCGCGTTTCCCGGCGGGGTCGACGCCGACCGTCCACACATGCTCGTTGCCCAGCTGCTTCATGGCCCGCGACAGGTTCTGCACCCGCGCGACGAGGACCGACTCCACCGCGCCGGCCGAGGCGCGTGCCACCGCCGAGGTGAGTCCCGCCGCTCGCCTGGCGGGCACGACGACGCCGTGAACGCCGGCGGCGTCGGCGGTGCGCAGCACCGCGCCCAGGTTGTGGGGGTCTTCGATGCCGTCCAGCAGAACGTACAGAGCGGGCTCGCCCCGCCGCTTGGTCTCGGCAAGCAGGCTGTCCAGGTCGTCGTAGGCCCTGGTGGCCGCCAGCGCGACGACTCCCTGGCTGTGGCCGGTAACGCTGAGTCGCTTGATGGCCCGCGGGTCGGCCCACTCCAGCGGGACCTTTGCCCGCCGAGCGAGGTCCAGCAGCTCGGCGATCGTGCTGTGCCTTCTGACGTCCCGGGCCAGGACGATCCGATTGATCGGCCGTCCCGCGCGCAGCGCCTCGATGACCGGACGCCGCCCTTCGATGAGATCGCTCATGGGGTTATGGTACGACGGCGATTGCCCGGAGCGCCAGGTGAGTGGTCGTTGGCTGGTGTGCAACGTCGACGTTGTGATAGGTGAGGCACACGGCATAGACGAACGTGGCCAGCACCGCTGCGAAGAAGAAACGCTCGATGAAGACAGGCGTGTGGATACCAGATGCGAGAGGCAGCTCTTCTAGAGTCTATTCCAAAAATAGGACTGCCAGATTTGGGAGCACCCTCACCCTAACCCTCTCCCTCGAAAGGCGAGGGGATTTTGGGATAGCTTCTAGGAATGACTCAGCCCCATTAACGGGAGTTGTCCGATAAATCGAGACTCTCGACATAGTCGGAAGGGGTATTTGCCACCCACTCTAAAGGCCCATCAGTTGGGCGACTCGCTCGCGGTGGTAGTCGGCATCGCCGAAGAACTGCTCCATGGCCTTGGCCCGGCGGTACCAGAGCTGCATGTCCAGCTCTTTGTAGAATCCGAGGCCGCCGAGGATCTGGTGCCCGGTGGCGGTGACCCGCTGGTAGGCCTCGCTGCAAACGGCCTTGGCCTGCGACGCCACCATCTCGTAGGGTTCGCCGGCGTCGACGAGGGAGGCCGCCTCGTAGGCGCTGAGCCGGGCGGCGTCGGAGTCGGTCAGCATGTTGGCGGCGTAGTGCTGGATCGCCTGGAAGCTGCCGATGGGCCGGCCGAACTGGACCCGGTGCTTGGAGTACTCGACGGCGTATTCCAGGGCGGCCTGGGTCCCGCCGGCCATCTCGGCGCACATCGCGATGGTGCACAGGGTCATGACCTTCCGCACCGCCGGCCAGGCCTGGTGCAGCGGGCCCACCAGGTTCTGACGCGGGACCAGCACCTGGTCGAAGATGATCTCGCACTGCTTGTCGTCGGCGATGGTGACCAACGGCGTGCGGGAGATTCCGTCGCTGCGGGCGTCGACGAGAAAGAGGGACAGGCCGTCGCTGGGGTCGTCGTCGTTGTCGCGGGTGCGGGCTACCACCAGGTAGTAGTCTGCGGAGGCGGCGTACTGGATGAACATCTTGGCGCCGTTGAGCACCCAGCTCTCGCCGCGCGTCATGCCCCGCACCTGGACGCCCCACGGGTCGTAGGAGGCGCTGGGCTCGGTGAGGCACAGGCTGAACCGCAGGTCGCCGCCGAGGATCCGTGGCAGGTAGTCCCGTTTCTGGGCCTCGCTGCCGAGCTCCAGCAGCGCCAGTCCCGACTGGAGCACGCCGGTCTGATAGGGGCACGGGCATGGGCAGCGGCCGAACTCCTCCATCAACACCACCAGGTCCATGAAACCCTTGCCCCGGCCGCCGTGGGCCTCCGGAAAGACCAGCCCCAGCCAGCCTCGGCCGGCCATCTTCTTCCACATCTCGGGCGAGTACCCCAGCTCGCTCTCCTCCAGCTCGCGCACGACGGCCCGGTCGCACTCCTGCGCCAGGAACGCTCGGACGTCCTGGCGTAGCTGCTCTTGCTCCGTGTTGAAAGACAGGTCCATCGTTGATCTCATGCCGTCGCACCTTTGCGAGAGCCCGCGCGGCGCGACGAAGCTAGGTCTTGTCCTCGGCCTTGAGGTAGGCGACGGGGTTGCCGGTGAACTTCATGCGGCACATCAGGCCGCAGAAGTAGTGCCACCGGCCGGCCTGCTCCTTCTTGGTAGCGTATCTGGACGTGCCGGCGTCGACTTCGTCGACTTCGGCGTCGCTCAGCGTCTTGCCGCACACCGGGTCGCGTTCCATGGCGTTCTCGTCCCTCGTTCCCTCTTACCTGGGCATGCCCAGGCCTCGCTGGGCGATGACGTTGCGCTGAATCTCGTTGGAGCCGGCGCCGATGGTGCCCGCCAGGCTGTGCAGGTACTCGTGGGGGAACCAGCCGCCGGCCGGAGCATGGGGCGATTCGGCATCGAGACCCCCGTACAGTCCCAGCACCCGCATGCCTTCATTGGACAGGCGGCGCAGCAGCTCCGAGCCCCAGATCTTGTTCACCGAGGCCTCGTGGCTGGGCACCTGCCCTTCGGCCTGCATCCAGGCCACCAGCTTGGTGAAACGCAGGCCCACCGAGATGTCGATGGCGACCTGGGCCAGCTTGGCCCGGACCAGCGGGTCTTTGCTCAGCGGCCTGCCGTTGCGCCAGTGCTGCTTGCAATAAGCGACCAGCTTCTCCAGGCCCCGTTGCGCCGTGCCGTAGGAGGCGAAGCCCGAGCGCTCGAAGTCCAGGGCCGTCGCGACCTGGTACCAGCCGCGGTGCAGCTCGCCGATGAGGTTGGTCTTGGGGACGCGCACGTGGTCCAGGAACATCTCGTTGTGCCGCCAGCCGGCGATGGTCCACAGGGGCCGGGGCGTGATGCCCGGCGACGCCATGTCCACGATCATCAGGCTGATGCCCTTGTGCTTGGGCGCTTCGGGGTCGGTGCGAGCGGCCAGCCAGCAGTAGTCGGCCTTGTGAGCGCCGGTGGTGAAGATTTTCTGGCCGGTGATGACGAAATCGTCGCCATCGATCTCCGCCCTGGTCTCGAGGCTGGCCAGGTCGCTGCCCGCGCCGGGCTCCGAGTAGCCCAGGCAGAAGTTGATCTCGCCCTTGAGGATCTTGGGCAGGAAGAACTCCTTCTGCTCCGGCGTGCCGAAGAGCATCAGTGGCGCGGCAACGATGGAGACGCCGATGTCGACGGCGGGGGCCGCGGCGTAGGCGGCCTCGTAGCCCAGGATGGCCTGGTAGAACATGCCCTTGGCTTGGCCGCCGTACTCCTCGGGCCAGGCCACGCCGAGGTAGCCGCGGTCGCCGGTCTTGCGGCGCAGCGCCCGCTCGAACTCCAGGTCGTATCCGTACATCTCCTTGCGCTCGCCGCGGCCCTCGGTCTTCTCCGGGGCCATCTCCTCGGCGAAGAACGCACGGATCTCTTGCTGAAAGGCTACTTGCTCTTCGTTGAAACGAAAGTCCATGGTGGTGGCGACGCGTCGAGGCTTACTCCTGCATGTTCCGTGGCCGGCCGCGCATGAAGAGCGCGTTCAGTCCCACCCGCCCACCCCAGAGGCTGGACTGCCCCGACTCGTCGGGGCGCTCCCCGCGGAGGGTCCCTTGGCTGCCGCTATCAGGAAGGGAGGCGAACGGCGATCGACCCTCAAGCCAACAGGGCGGGCTTGTGTGACTCCGAACCGCGCGAGGGCCTACGACGTGGCGGCGGCAGCCGCTTTGGCCGCCCCGGGAGTGCGCTTTTCAGGGCCGACGTACTTGAAGGCCTGGACGAAGACCGCTTCCAGGTGGGGCCAGATCTCCATGTCGCCGGTGTGCTTCTGCATCTCGGTGAAGGCGCCGATGGGGTCCTCGTGGTCGGTCTCGTAGATGGCCAGATACTTGGCTTCACCCGGTTTGGGGTCGGTATTCTCGTAGCGGGTCGCGGTGTAGTAGATCCCGGTGCCCACTATGTCGGGGATGTGGGTCTCGTTGTACCACTTGTTGAACTCGTCTTCCTTGGATGGCTCGGTGTTGTTGACCATCACCACCAACACGCCCGTGGGTTTTCTGCCTTCCATGATGCCTCCTTTGCCGGTCGTGAGACCTGCGCTTCTTCGCTGCCCGCCTCGCCTCGATACGGGGCCGAACCCCGTTTGAATCAACCGCTGGTCGCCTTGGCCGCGGCCAAGGCATCGGCCTGAGAGTAGGTCAACGCAAAGCCGGCGATCATCCGCCGAGTTATGCTGTCGAAATTCCGGCCGCGCTTGGCCATGTCGGCCAGATGCCCGAAGAGCTCGTCCAGAGCGCCCAAGGGGTCGGCCCGATCGGTCTCATAGACCGCCAGATACTTGGGCTGGTCGGGCGTGACGCCGGTGTTGACGTAGCGGGTCGCGGAATGGTAGCAGCCGGTCCCCAGCACGTCGGGAACGTGCATGTCGTTGTACCACGCGTTGAACTCGTCCTCGCGAGCCGGATCGGCGCAATCGAGCATCACCGCCAGGATGCCGGTGGTCTTCTTGGCGCCCTGAGCGCCGGCGGGAGCGCCGATGTTCTTGAAGATGCCGACCATCGTCGATTTCATCAGAGGGCTGATGCGGCCCTGCTCTCGAAGCGGCGCGGTGTGCTTGCGGTTCTCGGCCCAGGCCGCCGCGGGATCGTCCCACGTGGTCTCGTAGATCGCGAGCAGCTTGGGCGAATCCTCGCCGCCGGTAGCCTTGGCGTTCTCGAAGCGCGTGCAGAGAGGGAAGATGCCCGGCCTGGTCACGTCGGGGATGTGCATGTCGACGTACCATTCGTTGAGCTCGGCCTCTTTGGCCGGGTCGGCGCAGTTGCCGAAGATACAGACGATACCGGTCGAGGTCCGTCCTTGCATGGGGCTCCTTTCGGTTGGGGCTCGCTAGCCGACCCGGCGGAAGGTCTGCACAGAGATCACGTCGAGCACTTCCGTGGTGTGGGTCGAGCCCTCGGCACGCCGCCGGTCCATCCGCTGGACCATCTCGTCGAAGACTCGCGGCGGGTCATCGGACATCTCGTAGATAGCGACGGACCTGGGCTTTCCTTCTTCAGCGGCAAGATTCTCAAATCGGTTGGCGGCTGTCAACCCGGGAGGCTCCGTCTCTAGCACGTGGGGGATGTGGACGGTATCGTACCACTGGTCGAACTCGGCCTGACGCGCCGGGTCGTTGGACCGGGTCAACACGATCAGCACGCCTTGCAAGCTCATGGCGTTGCCTCCTCGAGCCGCGGCGGCGGGACCCGCTGGGGCCCGTCGGCCGGGCGGCTACTCCTTGGGCGGCATTCGGAAGAGCCGCCGGGTGTTGCGACCGAGAATGTTGGCCTTGTCGTCGTCGCTGAGGCTGGACCGGAGGATGGCGTTCAACAAGCGAGGACGGCCGCTCCCCCGGTTGGCGGCGTAGCTGAGACCGCTGCTGAAGGTGATCTTCTCCGACCCGTTGTTCCGTACCCACGCTTCGATGGAGCCCCATCCCCCGGGCCCGCCGGCGTCCCACATGATGTTGGGGGTGCGCTCGGCGAGGTGGAGGGCTGCCAACCCTTCTTCGTAGGAGAAGAAAGCGTCCAACGAGAGAAAGGTGAGCTCGGGGAACTCGAACGCGAGTTTCTGGAGCCGCCAGGAAGCCTCCAGCTTGGACTCGGAGTTGGTGTGGATCACCGGGGTCATCTCGAGGTCGGCCATGCGGCGAAGAATGGGCCGCATCCACTTGTTGTCGATGAAGCATCCCTGAAAGCGATGATGCCAGCTCATGCCGTTGAGGCCCAGCTCGTGCTTGCAGCGGTCGATCTCCTCCAAGCTGCGCTCGCCGTGGGACGGTTCGACGGTGCCAAGGGCGATGGGGAAGTGCTGGGGGTCGCGCTCGCGGTAGGCTGCCACGGCGTCGTTGACGGCCATGGTGTCTTTGATGCCGTTGGGCCGGAGGTAGGAATGGGCCGGTTGGATCACCGCCCAGTCGATGCCGGCGGCCTTGAGCGTTTCGACGCGGTTGGTGAACTCCTCGTCGGGACTCAACGTCAGGGTGTGGGCCTCGAAATCTCCCAAGGCGTCGCTGAGATCGCCAATGTGTTGATGGGTATCGATGACTTCCATCGGCGTCACCACCAGGTGCGGAGATGGGCACAGTATAGCAGGCCGGAGAAGGGTGCGGACGACGGCTCTCGAAGAATTAAAATCAAGATTCGGTTTGAGACTAAGTTTAAATATTCTTTACTTAACGGGCCTCATGCGGTACACTGACCAGAAGAACGCCGCGTCGAGTCGGTGAGACGACGCGGACGAGGCGGCGATGGTTTCGAGGACTGGAACTTCCTTCGAAGAGCGAGTCGGCCAGGTGCTCGTCGAAGGTGGGTTCGTCACCGCGGAGCAGATCCAGGATGGCCGCGACAAGGCCCAGGCGAAGGGCGAGGGCCTTCTGGACACGCTGGTGGCTCTGGGCGTTGTGTCCCGAGAGACCCTGGTCACCGTTCTCAGCTTCCAGCTTCGCGTTCCAATCGTCGATCTGAAACACGCGGAGGTGGACCCGGAAGCGGTCAACCTCGTCTCCGAAGACTACGCCCGAGAGCATACCATCTTGCCAGTTGGGTTCGACCCGGACGGCTCGCTCCGGGTGGCGACGATGATGCCCAACGACTTCCAGCTCTCGGCCGAGCTTTCGTCCATGACGGGGCGCCAGATCAAGTTTGCCCTGGCTTTGGGGGGCGGTCTTGAGGAGCTGATCGAGCGCACGTATACCGTGCCGACACGAGTGGCGCCGCCGCCGACGGAGGCCAGGCCGGCGCCCACCGGCGCCATTGCCGTCGCCGAGCCGCAAGTTGGGGCCGGCCTTCTCGGGCAGGACATCAGCCAGGTCCCCGCGGTCCAGGCAGTGGAGATGGTGACCCTGCAGGCCGTCAAACGCTCCGCCTCCGACATTCACATGGTGCCCGTGTCCGACTCCTCCAAGGTCCTGTTTCGAATCGATGGCATTCTTCAGGACATCGCGGTCCTGCCTTTGACTCTGCACGAGTCGATGGTTTCCAGAATCAAGGTGCTTGCCGAGATGGATATCTCGGAGCGGAGGCGCCCCCAAGACGGGAGCTTCAGCCTGAAATTCGGCGAGAAGACGGTGGACTTCCGGGTCTCCTCCGTCGGCATGTCGTGGGGTGAGATGATGGTTATCCGGATACTCGACCGGTCGGGCGGCCTACTGACCCTGGAGGACGTGGGGCTGGAGGACAGTTCCCTTCACATCTGGCGACAGCTCCTGTCCTTGCCCTATGGCTTGGTCATGGTCTCCGGTCCCACCGGCTCGGGGAAGACCACAACCCTTTATGCATCCGTCGCGGAGCTGGTGGAGAACCGCGGCAATATCATGACCATCGAAGACCCGATCGAGTACCGGGTCGACACCATCAATCAGATCGAGGTGAACCGCGCCGCCGGCGTCGACTTCGCTTCGGGGCTCAAGTCCATCATGCGGCTGGACCCCGACGTGATCCTGGTGGGTGAGATCAGAGACGCTGAAACGGCCATGACGGCCGTCGACGCGGCCCTCACCGGCCATCTGGTCCTGGCCTCCATCCACAGCAACGACGCCGCATCGTCCATCTTGCGTCTGCTGGATTTAGGGACCGAACCCTACCTGGTCGCCACCGCGCTCGTGGGAGGCCTGGCCCAACGGCTGATTCGCAAGGTGTGCGAGCAATGCGGCGTCATGGCCGAGCCGACGGCGACGGAAGCCATGGCGTATGAGCAAGAGATGCAAGAGGCCGCCGGGGAATTCAGGATCGGACAGGGCTGCAACTTCTGCGGCCAGTCGGGGTTTCTGGGCCGGACCGGCCTGTTTGAAGTGCTATCCGTGAGCGAGCAAATCCGTAAGCTAATCGCCTCCTCGGCCAGCGGACAGGAGATTCGCGAGCGGGCGCTGGCCGAAGGCATGGTGCCCCTGCGCCGGGCCGGCATGCTCAAGGCCCGACAGGGGGTCACAACCGTAGGTGAGATATTGAAGAAGGCGTTCTTCATCGACTAGCCGCCGCGTGGCACGCGCCCTTCCTCTGATAACGCCGCGAAGCTCCCAACGGTATCGTCATGACTGTCCAGTACGTTGCATACACTTGGAGTGGCCGCAAGGTCGAGGGCGTGCTCGAGACCGAATCGCTCGCCAGCGCCTACGACGAGCTGGCCCGCGACGATCTGATCCCGTACCGTGTCCAAGAGGTCCAGCCGCCCCGGTCAATGGTCGAGCGGTTTCCCGCCTTCTTCAAGCCGAAGATTGGGGATCTGGTCGACCTTTCCAGACAGATCGCCTCGCTCTTGAAGTCCGGCGTCGCGTTGCGGCGGACCCTGATGACGCTGCAAACCGAAGTACGCAGCCCGGGCCTGCGATACGCCCTGGCAAAAACCCTGGAGGATGTGGAATCGGGCGTCCGCCTCTCCGACGCCCTCGAGAAGCATCCGACGGTTTTCCCGCCGTTCTACACCCGGTTGGTCCGTGTTGGTGAGGCTACGGGCGGCCTGGTCTTCACCTTCGAGCGGTTGGCGGAGACGCTGGAGCAGCGGAAAGAAACGCAGGATAAGGTCCGCAGCGCCCTGATGTACCCGCTGATCAGCCTGGTCATCGCTATCGTCGCCGGGGTCGTGCTGGTTACGTTCGCGTTGCCCGCGCTGACCGAGTTGCTGACTGAGTTCGGCGGCGAATTGCCGTTCACGACGAAGGTTCTCCAGAACGGGTCGTCGTTCTTGCAGTCGTACATCCTGCACATCACGGGCATCATCGCCGGCCTCTCGGCGGTGCTTCTCCTCTACACCAGGACGAAGTCCGGCGCTCGAACGCGGGACCGCATCCTGCTGAAGACGCCGGTGATCGGCGGGGTCATCATCAGGTCGACGATGCAGTCGTTCACCTCGACCCTGAGGACGCTCATCAAGGAAGGCGTGCCGCTGGTCGAGGCGTTGCGCCTCTCCGGTGACGCGGTAAGCAACCTGGTCGTTCTCGATGCGCTCGAGGGTGCGACCGCTGATGCGACCGCTGGCGCCAGTCTGGGCCAGGCGTTCCGTCGTCAGACCGTGTTTCCACCGCTGCTGACCCAGGGCATCGTCACCGGCGAGCTCTCCGGGACCTTGCCCGAGACCCTGGAGGGCCTGGCGGAGTACTATCGCAAGGAGTCGCAACGCTCCGTCACCACCGCGACCGAGCTGATCCAGCCGGCCATTATCTTGGTGGTGGGGAGCCTCGTCGGGTTCGTGGCGGTGGCCGTGGTTTCCGGCATCTATTCCACCATAGGGCAGGTCCAGCCGTAGGAGGCTGGCGCGTGCGCTAGCCCGCGAAAGCGTCTCGAATAGACATGCTCAACCGCATCGCCATACGGCGGCCGCCATGGCAACGGGAATCCGCTCAGCGGGAGCCGTGGCAACGGGTGCCCAAAGTCAACCTGTTGGCCCGGCCGACCCGGCGCATCCCCATCGAAGTCATCGGTGTCCTGGCGTTGGGTGTGATCGCCGTCATCTTGCTGGTGGCCGCCTATTCCGCGTACCAAGGGTTGGGCGACGCCAACGACCTCGTCGACGCCAGGACCACCACGCTGAGCCAGCTCCGCCGAGACCTCATCAACCAGCAGACGTTGCTGGATGAGTTGCAGGAGTCGATCGGGCTCAAGAAGTTCGAGGTGGAGGAGGCGTCGCGGCCTTCGACTGTCGTGGAGACGGCGCGACTGGACTGGCAACGGGCGTTCACCACCCTCTTCGGCATCGAGGCGTCTCGCATCGTGGTGAATAGCGTCGAAACCGGTGACGAAGGCACGCTGACCCTGCGGGGCACGGCCGACGAGGTCATCGACATGGAGCGCTACCAGAGTGAGCTCAGGGCCAGGGCCGACACTCTCCAGCTGATTTCCCTGACGTGGAATTTGATCGAGGTGGCGGGCACCGACGACAGCCCGCCTTCGACGTTCATCCGCTTTATCGTGAATTTGAAGGTGCTTCGGGAGGCGGACGATGGCTAGGCTTCGGTCGCTCCGTCTCAGCTCCCTCACGCGCAGCCAATGGGGGATGCTGGCGTTGATCGTCGTGCTTCTCTTCGTCTGGGTCCTGGTGAGCCGGCAGGAGAGTAGCGCCAACGCCGATGCCGTTGCTCTTCAGGATAACATTGCATCGGTGCTGGAGAACGAGCGGGACATCGCCGAGGAGAACGATCTGGAAGCGTTGGAGCTGGAGCTGCGGCAGCTGGAAGAGGAGCCGTTGCCCCAGAACCTGCCGTCGCGTGAGGATGCCTTCGATTTTGGCTCCACCATATTCGGCAAGGCATCGACCCTCGGCGTCCGGCTGACCAGCATCGAGAGCGCCGACGACACGATACGGCTGCGAGGCCTGGAGCTTCAGGCGGTGAGCTACGAGCTGACCGCCGTGGGCAGCGAGCACGACCTCACCGAGATGTTGGCGCTGCTGGACGACTTCCCATCGTCGGTGGTGCGCGGCCTGAGCTTCACAAACGCTGGCGAGACCTGGGAGATGAGCGTGAGCCTTGTGGTGGTCTACGGTGGCGTTGCGCCGCCGGAAGTCGAAGAGGGTGAAGGCATCGAGGAAGGGGCGTAATGGCCCGACTCACCACCACCGTTACCATCGAGCATGGGTTCATCAAGGTGCTGGTCGCCGAAAGGCAGCAGGTGCGGGCGCATCGAGTGTTGATGGCCAGCCCACAGTTCTTTCGCGAAGGTCTGGTGCGCGATACCCAAAAAATCGGCGCGATGATCCAGGCGGCGTTCGAGGAGATGGAGGTGGCGCCGGGACAGGCCATCGGCGCCGTGCCCGGCTTCCAGACTTCGCTGCGGCTGCTGGAGCTTCCCAAAGCCCAGGGCTTCGACCCGGCCGTGGTGATCCCTCGGGAGGCGTCGCGTTTGATGGGGGTCTCGCAGCAAACGTCCCTGTTGACCTGGCATCGGCTACCATCGGCTGAAGACCGGACACGCTGGCTGGTTCTCTCGGCGGCCCGGCGAGCCGTCCACGCCTACGTCGAGACGATGAAAGACGCGGGCCTCCGGGTGAACACGCTGGAGATGCGGCCCTTTGCCCTGGCTCGGGCCGTGAACCAGCCCGACGCCATCATCGCGTGGGTGGCCCCAGATGGATGCGAGGTGGTGGTGGTCCGAGAGTCGGTCCCGGTGCTGCAACAGTCGCTGTTCTGGGGAGCTGAGCCGGTGGAGGGGCTGGTCTTGGTCTATCGCCTCACCGAGATCATCGAGCGGACGATTACCGCGTATGATGCCGAAAATCCCCAGGGCCCACTTCCTGGAGAGGCGGCCGTCTACGTCTGCGGTTCGCCCATCGCCCTCGACGAGACGGTGGGCCCCCAGGTGTCGGAAAGCCTGCAGCGCCCGGTTGGAACACTGACGCCGCCGATGACCTATGACGTGGATTTTCCGGTCAACGATTTCGTGGTCAACATCGGCTTGACCCTCCGGGAGGCCTAGGAATGGTGGGGGTGCTGGTCTTCGCGATGGGCGCGTCGATAGGCAGCTTCATCAACGTCGTCGCCGACCGGCTCCCACGGGGTCGGTCGCTGGTTAAGCCTCGATCAGCCTGCGACTCATGCGGCACGCCCCTTTCCAACGCCGAGTTGATTCCAATTCTGAGCTACATCGCATTGCGGGGGCGTTGTCGCCACTGCAGTGTGGGGATTCCGATTCGAGTCTTGGCGGTAGAGATCGCGACGGCTATCCTGTTCATCGGTCTCTACCTCCAGCATGGCCTCAGCGGCGAGTTCGTGGTCCTGGCGGTGGCCATGGCCTTTTTGCTCGCCATCGCCGCTATCGATTTCGACCGTCAGCTGATCTTGAACAGCATGACGTTTCCTGCCGTGGTGGTGGCGCTTGCCATGGCGGCGTTTTGGCCCGAGCTGGGATTCGACCGCACGTTCTTCGGGCTCGGGAGCAACTGGGCCTCGTTTGTCAACTCGTTGCTATCGGGCCTGGGCGCCTTCCTGGTGTTCATGGGCATCGCCATCGCCAGCCGGCAGGGAATGGGGTGGGGCGACGTGAAGCTGGTGTTGGTGTTGGGCTTCTTGCTCGGCTACCCGGCGATTCTGGTATCGTTGTGGTTGGGAGTGGTCAGTGGCGGCGTGGTGGCCGTGACGCTGTGGGCCACCGGCCTGCGCGGCCGTAAAGACGTGATCCCGTTCGGTGTCTTTCTCGCCGGGGGGGCCATCGCCGGCCTCTTCTTGCTGGGGTGGATCACCTCGCGGTACCAGCAACACGGGATCGAGGGGTTCTTGCTGTGAGGGCCAACCGATCGTCGTTCCCCATCGGCAGGGTGAGCTGGCCTCATTTGCGCGCGGCTCTGGCGTTTCTCAGCAAGCCGGTCCCGGGAGTCCGCAGGGTGGTTGGCGGGGCCTCGGGAGCGCAGGCGGGCCCCTACGTCCGCACGGTGTTCCAAAACCTGGCGATCTTCAGGTTCGCCTCCTTCGCTATGGGCGTGGGGCTTGTCTTTACCGTCAACCTGGAAGATCGGGTCAGTCCACAGCTCCTGACCATGGTGATCACGGTTGGTCTGTACAATGTCATCCGGGTCGTCTGGCCGTTCAACCCCACGGGGCGTCCCTTCGTCGTGCAGGGCCTGATGGCCACCACCGATGTCACGCTTGGCATCGCCCTGGTGATCATGACCAATGGGCTGGACAGCGGCTTTCTGATCTACTCCCTGGCGCCGATCCTGGCCGTCAGCTTGCTCATGGACCTGAGGAGCGCCGTGGTCTTTGCTGGGGCCTCCGCCCTCTCCGTGTCGGGGGCGTACATCGCCGGGGGCCTCGATCTCGGCAAATACCCCTCGATTCTCGATGGCAACTTCCTGGTCTTCAGTCTCCTGTATGGGGCGGTGTGCCTGCTCGTCGCTGCGCTGCCGTTCATCGTGAACTTGAACTGGCAACGCCACGTTCGGGCCGAGTCGGTGGACGCCGAGCGGCGCCGGCTGCGGCGGGAGGTCCACGATAACGTCGCGCAGACGCTTGCGTTTCTCTCGTTGAAAGTGAAACGCGCCGAGGAGCGCGCCGCCGACCGAAAGGTGGCCTTGTCTCGCAGGGATGTGGGCGACATCGCCAGCTCGGTCGAGCGAGCATACCTGGCCGTGCGGGATTACCTGGACGGCACCGAGGAGCCGATAGCCACCGACGGGACCTTTGGCGCCAGCCTCAATTCGGTGGTCATGAGCTGGAGCCGTGACACGGCGATACCGGCGAACGTCGTGATCGATGGAGTCGACGCGCGGTTGTCGGCGGCCACCCACCAGCAGCTGATCCAGATAGCCCGCGAGGCGCTGGCCAACGTCGCCAAGCACGCCACCGCGCGCCGGGTGGCGGTCACCTGGAGAGCGGGGCCCGGCGGGCTGCTGTTGCGCATCCGCGACGACGGGCGGGGCTTCGCCGCCACGCCCTCGAGGGGACACGGGTTGAGCATCATGAACGAACGGGCCGAAATGATCGGCGCCACCGTCTCGGTAACCAGCTCGCCGGGCGAGGGGACCGAAGTGGAGGTCTCCTGTCCCGGCGATAAAGGTGAGGGAAACCATGGATAAGATACGGGTCCTGATCGCGGACGACCACGAGCTGTTCAGGCGAGGCCTGGCGGAGATTCTCGCGGAAGAGGACGACATCGAAGTCGTTGGTCACGCAAAAAACGGCCGTGAAGCCATCGAGCAGGCCCAGACAATCGCCACCGACGTGGTGTTCATGGATCTGAACATGCCCGAGCAGGGCGGGATCGAGGCCACGGCCTATCTCAATCAGAAGATGCGCGCCGTCAAAGTTTTGATCTTAACGGTTTCGGAGGAGCCGGCGGACCTTTTTCGCGCCCTGGGCGTCGGCGCTCTGGGCTACGTGCTCAAGACGGCGAGTCCCTCCGAGATCATCGATGCGCTCCGACAGGTACATCAGGGATGGGTCGTCATTTCGCCGGCCATGGCGCCGCGGTTTCTGGACGAACTGCCTACGGTCGGCGAGGGCGCCGCTCACGACGTCGAACCGACCGAACCCCACCTCACGAAACGCGAGGAAGAGATTCTGAAACTGGTGACTCGCGGCCTCTCGAACGCCGACATCGCGACCGAGCTGGTGCTTTCCGAGAACACCGTCAAGACCCACGTGAAGAATATCCTCGGCAAGCTGCACATGAAAAACCGCAGTGAAGCGGCGGCCTACGCTGCCCGTGTGGGGGTCCTCAAGCAGGACGGGTAGGGGGAATCGAAACGGGTGTGTGAGGCAGGCTCTCGCGGCGGCGTTCAATACGTAGCCGAGGAGCCCGACTCCCCTGGACTGCCGCCTGGCGCGTCGCTGGCGAACCCCGCCTCCGTCAGCAGCTCGCGGGCCGCTGCCGCATAGGGATGCGACGGGTCCAGATCGAGAGAGCTGCGTAGAGCCGAAGCGGACTCGTCGTCGTCGCCTAGCTCTCTGAGCCCCACGCCGACGAAGAACATGTACTGCGCCCGGTGGTTCACGGCCCTGCCGTATTCTTCGCTGTCGAGGTAGAGGTCGGATAGGAGCCGGTGGGCGTTGCGAGCGTCGCCGTGCAGCGGGTTGACGTTGAGCGACTCGGTGAGCGCGGCAATGGCTTGCTCGGTCCGGCCTAGCTGATCGAATGCGCTGCCCAAGAGGTACATCGCTTGAGCCGAGTCGGTGGTGCGGCCGGTGATGGATATCGATTGCGCCAGAGGCGCCAGCGCCTGCTCCGGCTCACCGAAGGCCAGATAGCCGTCGGCGAGCACGTTTTTCGGCGCCCAGTAGCCCGGCAGCAGGGCGGCCAGCACCTGGTGAATTCTCAATGACTCCTGTTCGAAGCGAGGGTCCTGTCGGGCCAGCACTCTCGCGTACTCTCCGGCCTTTGCCCATCCCTTGTGGGCCAACGGGTTTCTCTCGGTCACCTTTCGGGTCTGGAAGTACGCAACCCGGAGCAGCTCGGCCTTGGCGTTGGGATCGTCGAGCTGGTGCTGCCACAGGTTGAGGGCGACGGCCTTGTTCAGCCGGTACACCATCACGTCCGGCGCCAGGCCGATGGCGCGGTCGAGGCGGTCGACGCTCAGGCGGTATTCGCCGCGCTCGAACGCGGAGCCGGCGGAGGCCGCGACCACCGAGGCCTGAACGTAGCGCCCGTTGGTCTGCCAGATGAAAGCGGCGAGGAGGATCGCCAGCAAGATGGCTGCGCCGATACACACCCAGGATACGGCTCCCGCCGTCGCCGCGTCTGGCGGGACGTTGGGACCTGATGGCGCTGGGCGCTCGGTCTGGCGTCGCGCGACGGCGGGGAACGCGGCTAGGAGGCCCGCCAGCAACCAAAAGAGGCTGAGGTCGGAAATCTGGGCCACGCCGGTAAGCTGCTCCACGAAACGGCCAGCGAGGGCCGCCAGGATTCCGGCGAGGGCCAAGGCCATCGGCATGGACAGACGCCGTGTCCGCTCCCGGCGCATCAAGCCGACGCCGGAGGCTGCGATGGCGCCGAACAAGCCGACGGTGGCCAGCAGCCCGAGAGCGCCCAGCTCGACGGCGTTGTGCACGATGAAGT
>JACZVV010000062.1 GCA_022572465.1 Chloroflexota bacterium | reverse complement strand
GGAGTAATCCCGTGAGAGTTCGAGTCTCTCCCTCGGCACCAACAACGCGATCTAGCGTAGTCGCTTCAGCGATGAGACCCCGGCCCTGGGCCGGGGTCTCGTTTGCCAACGTCCGCTGATACGAGCGTCGCCGCATCGCTTCGGCGGGCCCGCGGACTGAGGTGGGCCAGAGCCTCGCACGTTGATATGCAGTGCAACGCCTCACCGTGGGGGCTGCATGACCTCTGACTTCGCCGCAGGGGGAGCGTGTTGAATATCCTCATCCCGATGGACATCGAGCCCGCCGTGGGCAACAGGTTGAAGCCAATCCAGCGCATCGGGATCGGATGACGGCTTCGCCACTCCAGCGTCACGAACGGCAACTTTTGCACGAACATAGGCGGGCACGATGAACGGTGGGGGCCGCGGCGACGGTGACCTTCGGCGCGCCAGACGTCTACGACATGGCCATGACAGCCGAGGCAGGGGCCATTCGCCACGAAAGCTTGACGAACCCCTCCACGGTTAGCCCATCCCCCTTGAGATCGAGATGAGCCCCTGGAGTCGCTCCCACGACGGGTCAGCTCACTATAATGAGGCGACTTCGCCGCTGGCCGGGATGGATTCCCGCGGAGGCCCTGGGTCCGACGGCTGCGTGCGACGTCTCTCGACCACCTGGCCGCTTGCAGCCGTGCAGGGCGGCCGGACTCAGAACGGAGGCGCCGATGCATAGGCCGTCATCGGCCGCGTTCCTCACCGTCACCGCGCTGGCCGTGTTGTTTGTGCTGACCGGATGCTCTGGCAATGGCAACGGCGAGGAGCCGGGGACGTCCGCCGGAACGGTCTCGGTCGCCGACGCAAAGAGCCGTGGGTTCGTCCCCAGAATCGAGTATTGCCGGAATCGGACGCTCTTCCCCGATCGCTACCGGGGCGTGGCGTTCGAGGACCTGGATGGCGGGATGTGCGCGTTCTACTTCCCTCCCGATGCCGAAACGCCGACCGCTACGCCGCTGCCGACCGCCACGCCGCTGCCGACCCCGACCGTGCCACCTACCGAGGGCGCGTCATCAAGGTCGTATCGCAACGGGCGAATCGCCTGCTCCGAGCGTATCGTGGGCGGGCGACAGTCCACGATCTTCACCTACGCACCCGACGGGAGCGACCGGCGAGCGCTCACGACGTCGGGATACAACATCATGCCCAGCTGGTCATGGGACGGGCGCCGAATCCTGTTCAGCTCGAATCTCGGTGGGGCCGCCGTCGAGATATGGGTCATGGACGCCGACGGTGGAAACAAGCGACAGCTCACCTTCGACACGCCGGGCGGGAGCTTCACTCCAGTCGAGTCGCCCGACGGGACCCGGATCGCCTACAGCAGCATGCGGCTCGGCGTTGGCCATCCTGAGGTATGGGTGATGGATGCCGGCGGCTCGAATCAACGAAGGCTCACGACGACGGCGGTCGTGCCGGGCCAGGAGAACGTTTGGAGCCTCCATCCATCGTGGTCGCCGGATGGGAAACGCCTCGCTTACGCCTCGACGAGCAGTGGCCAAACTCAGATCTGGGTGATGAACGCAGACGGCTCCGGCCAACGGCAGCTCACCCATGGGCTCGGCCCCAGCTACCCCGACGCCAACGTCCCCACCTGGTCGTTCGACGGCTCACGAATCGCGTTCTGGTCGGGTTTCGAGAGGCGGTTCGGCGAGGTGTGGACCATGGACCCGGACGGCTCGGACCCGCGTCGCGTGACCGATACGCCTGACCCCCGGAACAGCGACGATCCTCATTGGTCGCCGGACGGGAACATGATCGTCTTCGGCAGAGGCCAGGGCGGCGACCGGGCGATGTACGTCGCGCCCAGCGGAGGCGGCGAGCCGGTGCTCTTCGCAACCGGCGTTCACTGGTGCGACTGGCAGCCGGTCGCGACTGCATGACGATTCGCGGGCACATCAGTTGCCTTTCCATCGCTTCTGTCCCACGCACATCTTTTTTGCCGCGTCGACGTTATAGTCTGTGACTCGCACCGCTGGTCCCGATATCATGCCCGTGAAGAAAGAAACCCCCGGCGTTCCCAGCGCACTCACCAGGCGGCGTTTCTTGGCGGGGGCGTCCGCCTTGGGACTTTCGGCGGGCGCCGCCGCCGCCTTCGCCAACCCATTGGCCGTCTCGGCGAACGCGATCGCGAGACGAGAGCCCCGGCTGGCGAGTCGAGCCGCCTGGCCGGCGGGCGCACACGCCGCGACCGTTTCCGACGACGTCCCCGTCCCGTTGCACGCCTTTCCCGATAGCGCCACCGCCCGAATCTCGCACCTCCTTCGCCGGGCCGGCTTCGGCGAGACCGCCGCCGTGCGAGACCGGTTCGCCCGCCTGGGCGTCGAGGGCGCCGTCGACCATCTCCTGGACTACGAGCGGATTGACGACAGCGCCCTGGACAAACGCCTGGCCTCCCTGGCGTTCGATACCGCCAAGCCTCGCGACCTGATGCGCTGGTGGCTTGTGCGGATGGTCCACACCCAGCGGCCGTTCCTCGAGAAGATAGTGCTGTTCTGGCACGGTTTGCTGACCAGCGGCTTCCAGAAAGTGGGCCAAGGTCCACAGATGTTTAACCAGAACGAGCTGTTCCGCGACCACGCCGTGGACAGGTACGGCGTTCTGCTCAAGGCAGTCTCACGAGACCCGGCGATGCTGAGCTGGCTCGACAGCCGCAGCAACCGGAAGAGCGCCCCCAACGAGAACTTCGCCCGCGAGCTAATGGAGCTGTTCACCATGGGTCCGGGCAACTACACGGAACGCGACGTGCGGGAGTCGGCCAGGGCGTTCACCGGGTGGGGGCTGCGGGAGAAGAGCTTTTTCTTTCGGGCTGGCCAGCACGACTACGGCGTGAAACAGTTCCTCGGCCGCTCGGGCCGGTTCGACGGCGACGGCATCATCGACATCGTTCTCGAGCAACCGGCGGCCTCCTGGTACATCGCTCGCCGATTGTTCGAGTTTTTCGCCTACGACGGTCCATCGGATGAGACCATCGCTCCCTTCGCCACGACGCTGCGCGAGAGCGGCTTCAGCATCAAGGCGACCGTCCGGCGGATTCTGACCTCGGACGAGTTCTTCTCCGGCAGGGCCTACCGCGCCAAGATCAAAGGTCCCGCGGAGCTGGTCGCCGGGGCCTTCCGTACGCTGGGCCTGGAGACCGACGGCCGGGGTCTGGACGGTCTGATCGGCGCCATGGGCCAGACGCTCTTCCTCCCGCCGGACGTCGCCGGATGGCCCGGTGGCTCGTCGTGGATCAACAGCACCACGCTGCTCCACCGCGTCAACTTCGCCCATCATCTGTCGTCGGCGGTGCGGCGGCAGCTCCAGCAGCAGCTTCCCCGGGCCCGCGTGGAAGCTTACCGAGCGGATCGCCAGGCGCGGATCGAGGGCATGATCGCGCTTCTGCTGGACGGCGAGCTTGCGCCGGACCAACGCCGGGTGCTGGACGAATTCATCCAACAGGCCGAAGGCGGCACGAAGAGGCACGGCGTCCGACAAGAGGCCGATCTGCTGAGCAACGTCGACTACTTGATCTTGGCCTCGCCGGACTATCAGCTAGCGTGAAGAAGACAATCGCGATGCGGGAGACACCATGCGCCTGTCTCGACGACAGTTCCTGAAGTCCAGCGCCGTCCTGGGTCTGGGCGCGGCGATGGCCCCGACCATCTTCGACGGCGCGGCGACGGCCGTCGCCTCCGAGCCAGGCGGCGCGGGACTGGACCGGCGGACGCTCATCCTGGTGCAGATGGCCGGCGGCAACGACGGCCTCAACACCGTGGTCCCCTACTCCGACGGTCGATACTACGACCTGCGTCCCAACGTCGCGCTGTCCGGGAGCGACGTCATCCCCCTGGACGGCCACGTGGCCTTTCACCCCAGCATGGGGCCTTTCAAAGAGCTGTGGGATGAGGGGGCGCTGGCCGTGGTCGAGGGCGTGGGCTACGCGAACCCGCCTTTCTCCCATTTTCAGGCGATGGACATCTGGCGCACCGCGGACCCCGAGGGCAAAGGGCCGTACGGCTGGCTGGGGCCATACCTGGACGCGGCCCGGGACGACACCCAGAGCCCGTTCCTGGGCCTCGCGGTGGGCCGGCGGCTGCCGCTGGAGCTGATGTCGCCCACGGTCGCGGTGCCCGTCGTCGAAAGCGTCTCCAGCTACCGGGTGCTGACGACACGGCTGGCCCCCGAAGCGGCCGCTCTCCGCACCCACGCACTCGCAAGCCTCTACCGCCAGGCGCCACGAACGATGCCTCACACCGGGCTGCTGGACTCCACGCTGGCCGCCGCGAGGGCCAGCTCGGACGACCTGCGCGAGGCCGAGGAGGCCTACACTCCCGCCGTGGAGTACCCCAGCTCACGCCTCGCCGATGGACTGAAGATCCTGGCCGAGGCTATCGACGGCGGCCTCGGCGTCCGCGTGGGACACGTCTCTCTGGGCGGCTTCGATACCCACGCGGGCCAACAGCGAGCCCATGAGCGGCTGCTGGAGACCCTGTCCCAGGCCCTTCGAGCCTTTTTTCTGGACCTGAAGGCCCACGGGAGGGACCGCGACGTGCTGGTCATGACCTGGACGGAGTTCGGCCGCCGGGCCCGAGCCAACGCCAGCGGCGGGACCGACCACGGGTCGGCGACACCCATGTTTCTGCTGGGAACGCCGGTCCGCGGCGGCCTCTACGGTCAGCGGCCGAGCCTGAGTAACCTCGACGATGGCAACCTCCGCTTCACCACAGACTTCCGGTCCGTTTACACCACCGTCCTGGAGGACTGGCTCGGCATCCCGGCCGATGCGGTCTTTGGCCGCCAACGGTTCGAGCGGCTCCCATTCCTCGCCGCGCTCTAAGCGCCCGCAAGACCACACCGTCGTCAGCCCTCTCGCCGCCTGCCTTACGCTGCATTTCCTTTCCGTTGGCATCTTCGAGCCGCGGCCGGTCGCGCGGCCTTCCGGCCCTCATGAGCTTGACACCGTATCTGGCCCTACTAGAATGGCGGCAGCACGCCGTAGCGACGTTCCGAGAACGATCGCGGAGCAGAAAGAGGGACCACCATGGCGCTGGATTTGCTGATCAAGAACGGCCTGGTCGTTGACGGGACCGGCGCCGAGCCGTACAGGGGCAACGTCGGCGTGAAAGACGGGCGGATCGTCGCCGTGGGCGACGTGAAGGAATCGGCGGCCAAGGTCCTGGACGTCGACGGGCTGGCCGTCGCGCCCGGCTTCTGGGACGTCCACACGCATTACGACGCCCAGCTTCTCTGGGACCCCATCGCGACCTCGTCGTCGTGGCACGGCGTGACCACGGTGGTCATGGGCAACTGCGGCCTCACCATCGCGCCATGCAAACCCCAAGATCAGGAGTACATCGCCAAGATGCTGAGCCGGGTCGAGGGGATGGACCTGGACGTCCTCAAGCGGACGTTGCCCTGGTCTTGGGAGAGCTACGGCGAGTACATCGACGCCCTGGAGCCGCACCTGGGCATCAACGCGGCGATCCTGGCCGGCCACTCGACCATCCGGCGATACGTCATGGGCCCGGAGTCGGCCGAGCGCACCGCCACCGGCGCCGAGGTCGACGAGATGAAGCGAGCGCTTCACGAGTGCATGGACGCCGGCGCCTTCGGCTTCTCCACCGGCCGGGTCATTACCCACGCCGACGGCGACGGCAACCCCGTCGGCAGCCGCGTCGCCGACCTCAGCGAAATATACGCGCTGGCCGGCGTCCTCCGCGACTTCGAGCGTGGGTACGTCCAGTTGGCTGTGGGCCCCGATTTCAACAAGTACTCCGACGAGGGCCGCCAGCGGCTGTCGGAGCTCGCACGGGTCAGCCAGCGGACGGTGTGCATCAACTCCATAACCCAGTCGCGTCAGGACCCCTCTGGATGGCGGGACGTCCTTCGGTGGATGCACGACCTGGACCAGGAAGGCCGCACCATCATCGCGTTGGGGAACGTGCTGCCGCGGCGTCTCCAGTTCAACCTGAAGTTCACCAACTTCTTCGATCGATACGCCCTTTGGCAGAAGGTCCTGCTGCCAGACGGCAAGGAGAAGATGAAGCTGCTGGGAGACCCCGGCGTGAGATCGCGGCTACGGCGGGAGATGGAGGAGTTCGACGATCCTTTCTTCCGGCAGAACCCCTTGACCTGGGACCGCATCGCCCTCTTTCGGGGGGCCACGGAGAGCTCCAAGCGGTTCGAAGGGAAGACCCTCGTCGAGATCGGGGCTGCCCTGGGGAAAGACCCGTTGGACGCCATGCTGGACATCTCCCTCGAGGAGAATCTGGAGACCCAGTTCATCCAGCTTACGAAACAGGACGAAGAGGTCGTGTCGACGATCTTCAGGTCGCCCCACTTCCTGCTGGAGCAGTCCGACGCTGGAGCCCACGTCGTCACCGAGGTGAACACCGGCTTCCCAACCCACGTCCTGGGCTACTGGGTGCGCGAGAGACAGGTGATGTCGCTCCAGGAGGCCGTCTGGAGGCTCTCCGGCCTGCCGGCCCACGAGCTCGGCGTGACCGGCCGCGGCGAGATCCGGGAGGGCCAGGCCGCCGACCTGGTGGTGTTCGATCCCGAGAGTGTCGGCGCTGGCGAGGGCGTCTTCGCCAACGACCTGCCCGGAGGCCACCCCCGGCTCGTGCAGCACGCCAAAGGCATCGTCTACACCATGGTCAACGGCCAGATGACCCTCGACCACGGCAGCTACACCGGCGCGGAAGGCGGCATCGTCCTGCGCGCCAACACCAACGGGGCGAGCGCACCAGCCTGACGGCCCCATGTTCGGTATGGCTTCACGGTTCCGATCGCTTTACAACCTATGGAAAGTTGATGTGGCTCAGCCACCAGCCTGAAGGACGCATTTCCAACACGCGGTCAGTGACGCGATCCCAGCGAGCGAGGCAAGGCATGGACTACCCTTTGATCTCGTGCGATGACCACATGGACCTGGCCTACGTCGCCTCGGACCTCTGGCAGAGCCGGGTGCCCGCGAAGCTGAGGGAGCGCGCGCCCAGCGTGAAAGAGACCCCCAAAGGGCCGGTGTGGTTTCGCGAGGGGGAGCGCTGGGGCATCTACGGCTCGAAGCGGGCCGACGGCCGGAAGGTCGTCTTCGACGAGATCGATCTGCCCGAGGAGCCGGAGCCCGGCGTCTTTCGGCCGGCCAGCCCCCGCTACCGCATCGAGGACATGGACCGCGACGGAATCCACGCCGAGGTCATCTACGGTTTCCTCGACTGGAGCTTTCGAGACCACGACCTGCAAGCCGTCTGCATGCAGGCCTACAACTCCTGGCTCTGGGAGGCGCTGTGTTCGGCCGATCCCGACCGGCTCGTGGGTATCGCGGCTCTACCGGCCAACGATCCCGGCACGACCGTGGCCGAGCTTCATCGCGTCCTCGAGATCGGCTTTCGAGGCGCGACGTTCGACGCGTTCACCGCGGCGAAGCCGATATTCGACCCGATATGGGAGCCCCTGTGGACGTCCGTCGAAGAGACCGGCGTGGCGCTCAGCGTGCACATCGGCGGGGGCTACTCCATGCTCTCGTCCGCGCCGAGAGAGTGGGCGCTGCCGGCCCGCGCCGCCATCTGTGGCGTGCAGATGGACGAGGTCCTATCATCCGTCATCTTCAGTGGCATCCTCGAGCGGCACCCGAAGATGAGCCTGGTCCTCGGGGAATCGGGCATCGGATGGATCCCCTTCGTTCTCGAGCGTTTGGACTGGGAGCTGGACAACTATCGGGGCCACGGCGGCTTCTCGATGAGCATGCGCCCGAGCGAGCTGTTCCGCCGGCAGATGTATGCGACGTTCCAGGACGAAAAGCTCGGCGTGCGGCTCATCCCCTCGATCGGCGTCGACAACGTCATGTGGGCCGCCGACTATCCCCACGCCGACGGCACCTTCCCCCACACGCGACAGGCGGTGGAGCGGATCTTTCAAGGCGTGGACGCGGCGCTCACCGAGAGGGTCGTCAGCGCCAACTGCCGGAGTTTGTACCGCATCAAGTGACGGTCGGCTCGTGCCGGCCCCAGGCGCAGCCTGAGAAGGAGACCGGGTATGCTTCTCGAGGGACGCGTGGCTATCGTCAGCGGCGTCGGGCCAGGGCTTGGGCGAGCGATGGCGCTGGCCCTCGCCCGAGAGGGCGCCCACGTCACCGTCGCCGCTCGAACGAAGAGCTTCGTCGACCAGCTGGCGGGCGAGGTCCGGGAGCTGGGCCGGGAGGCCCTGGCGTTGCCCACCGACATCACGGACCCGGAGCAGGCCAAGCGTCTCCCCGACGCAACTTTCGAGCGTTTCGGCCGCATCGACGTCCTCATCAACAGCGCCGCGTCCCGAGGGGCCTACGCGCACGTGGTCGACGCCGATATCGAGGAGTGGCGGCGAGCCCTGGACGTGAACGTCGTGGGCACCATGTCCGTGTGCAAGTTCACCGCGCCCTATATGATCGAGGCCAAGCGAGGCTCCATCGTCAACATCAGCTCGCGCATCATCCGCCAGGGGATGGAGAACCGGAGCTCCTACAGCGCCTCGAAGGCCGGCGTCGTCCTGTTCAGCCAATGCCTCGCCGACGAGCTCGGCCCCCAGGGCGTCCGGGTCAACTGCGTGGTCCCGGGACACATCTGGAGCGACAGCCTTAAGGAGTTCTACGAGATGCGGGCCAAGATGCTGGGCAAGACCTACGACGAGGTCTACGCCGATTACACCGGCATGATGGCCCTGCGCAGGATCCCCACGCCCGAGGAGATCGCCAACGTCGTTATCTTCCTGGCCTCGGACCTCTCCTCGGCGATGACCGGACAGTCGGTGGACGTGAACTCGGGCCACTTCTTTCACTAACCGGTGTCGGTGGAGGCAGAGGAGGACTGAAGGGTGAATCCCCGCCGCGCTGAGGCCGTATACTACCCACCGTGCCCTGGCAACCTGACCCCACGAAGGAGTGAAAACATGCTGAGCGTTGGCGATCCCGCGCCTGACTTCGAAACGACGGACCATCTGGGACGGCCGGTGAGTCTGGAAGGGCTCCGGGGCAAGCGAGTGTGGCTCTGGTTCTATACCTCTCCAGGCGGCAAGACCTGAACCGTCCACAGTCACGGGTACCGTGAGAACTTCGCCGATTTTCAAGAGAAGGGCCTGGTCGTCTTTGGCGTCAACGACCGAAGCGGCGAGGATGCCGCCGAATGGGTTGAGAGGGAGAGCCTCCCCTTCGATGTCCTGGTCGATTCAGACCGCTCCATCGCCACGAAATTCGGGATCAGCCAGCCGGACGTCGAAAAGTACGTGGCCAACAACGCGGAGGGCAGGCGGCCCGTGGTCGTCATCGACCGGGACGGCAAGGTGCTGAAGGCGCTGCCCGACGTGATGTCCGTCGAAGACCAGCTGGCCGCCTTGAAGGACCTGTAAGCGCTAGAGTCAGACCAACGACGAAGCGTCGCGTGCGCTCACACTGGCTCGCGGGTGAAGACGATCGCGGCGCTGCCTCCGTTCATCGGCCCGACCGCCGCAAGCGTCGCGTCCACGGAACGCACCTGCCGCTCGCCGGCCCTGCCCGACGTCTGGAGCACGGCCTCGGCAAGATGGCCCATGCCATGGAGCCGCCCTTCGCCGAGCTGGCCGCCGAAGGTGTTCACCGGCAGCTCGCCCTCAAGCTCGATGCGCCCGTCCTGGATGAACTCAAAGGCCTCGCCGACCTTGCAGAACCCGCAGGCCTCGAGCCAGAAATAGACGAAGAAGCTGTAGCCGTCGTAGAACTGGGCCAGCCGGATATCGCCCGGGCCGATGCCCGCGGCCTCCCACATGCGGTCGGCAACGGCCGTCGCTCCCTCCACAAGGTGCTCCAGCGGCGGTCCCATGGACAGGCTCGGAGAGGAGAACTGGCCGTACCCGGCGACGTACGCGGGCGCGTTCGGCAGCGCGCGGGCTCGCTCACCGCTGGTCAGCACGATAGCCGCCGCGCCGTCGACCGGGATGTCACAGTCCAGCAGGCAGACGGGATCGGCCAGCATCCGGGCGTTCATATAGTCCTCCTTGGTAAGAGGAACGTCCCGGAAGTAGGCGTTGGGGTTCAGGTGGGCGTTGCGGCGGTTGTTGAGGATCAAGGTCGCCATATGCTCGCGGGTCGCGCCGTAGAGGTGCATGTATCGCTGGTAGGCGCTGCCGTAGTACTGGTAGCCCCGGTGCGATCCGTAAGGGGCCGTGAACTGATGCCGCCCCACGGCCAGATTGCTGGTGTAGGCGTTGTACCGGCCCCCGGGGTTGTGCATGGCGCGAAAGATGACGGCGTAGTCGCACGCCCCCGCGGCGACGGCGTTGGCGGTCTCGATGAAGGTGTTCGGCACCAGGTTGTCGGTCTGGGTGTGCCACCGCAGCCTGCCCTCCAGCCCCAGCATCCGCACCATGTAGCTGGTCGAGACGACGTCCACCCCGTCGACGTGGGGGTTGCCGAAGACGGGGATCTCCGGGAACGTTGCCAGCCCATCGATATCCTCGATGGCCAGGCCCGCGTCCTCCACGGCGCGCCGGATCGCCTCCATCGTCAAGGCGCCCAGCGACCGGCTCGACGTTCGCTCGATGGCCGAGTAACCAACGCCCACGGCCGCGACCTTGTCTTTCAGGCGGGACACAGTCTGCTCCTTTCCCGACCCGCCCGGCGTCTAACGGGCCAGGCGAAACTGAGGAAGCGTGATCTCGTCGGTGAGCCGTTCGAACCAGACTTCGACGCGCAGCCCGGTGCGGACGTCTTCCGGCGCGGCGTCCGGCAGGTTCGTGACGATGGTCAGCAACGGCTGCTCGTCCAGCTCGACCAGCACCGTGATGTACGGGACCTTCTCCTCGAACCCCTGTACCCGTTGGTCGCGCATGACGCTGAACGAGTGGATCGTGCCCTTCCCGCTCACCGCCTCGAACTCGAGGCTCGACGAGACGCACTTGGGACATATGACCTGAGGCGGATGATAGTATCGCCGGCACGCCTGACAGCGCTGGATATGAAGGCGTCCCTCTCGAGCGGCGTCCCAGAAGGGTTTCGTCAGCTCGTCGGGCACCGGCAACGGCGGCAGTGACACCCCTGTTTCCGCCAAGACCTCGCCTCCTGCCTCTCGGACGCTGTCGAACGGCCGCCAAAGGCCTCGGACACGTTCCCGCGCCAATTGCTCCGCGCTCGGCGCTCGGCGCCTACGCTATCACCGGGCCTCGGCTAGAGGCTATTTCGAATCCCCTCTCCCTCTGACGGAAAGGGCTAGCCTGAGGTCCGACTCTCCTCGCGACTCTCGATGAGAATCGGAAGTGCCCCCAATCTGGCGGCCCCATTTTCGGGACGGCCCTCAGGACAGCGGCAGCTCGACCTTGCCCTCGCCGGCGGTGGTGACCTCGCCGCCCTCCTTCTCGACCCACAGGTCCAGGCTCACCACGCCCTTGCCGTCCTCCGCCGCCTTGCCCTTGACGCGGCCCTTCACGAAAAGTTTTTCGTTTTGGATAGCCATGCCCCGGTTCTGGTACTTGACGTAGGCCACCTTCCCCTTCGGCACGACCCAGTCGCTCATGATCTGCGTCAGCCACGAGCCTTGCAGGTGGCCGTGGACCAGGATGCCGGGCAGGGCCTCCACGTCCACCGAGTAGGGAATGTCCCAGTGCGTGCGGTGCGTGTCCCACGTGATCGCGCTGAACATGAAAAGCTGAAGCTCGCCGGGGGTTTTTTGCAGCGTCGGCAGCTCGTCCCCCTCCTGAATTTCGTCGAACGTCGGAATCGCCCTTTGCTTGGTGGTCATAGTCTGCCTCACTTGGTGCGGATCAGCGTCTCTCGGCTGCGGACCAGCACCTCATCGCGCTGGTTCGTATACGTCCACTCGTCGATGATGAAGACCATCGGCCCGCTTCGCCCCTGCTTCTCGTAGATGTCGACGATCTTCTGCTCCACCGTGATCTCGTCGCCCGGGCGGATGGGTTCGCCGAACCAGACCTCTCGTCCGCCGGCGACGGCGCCCACGAATCCCGGCACCGGCACCTCCATCCTCAGCCCCATCTTGGTGCCCAGGCCGCTGGCCTCCAGGTCCTCCAGGGGTTCCTCCTCGAGGTGGAAGGCGGTGAAGAAGAAAGGGGGCGCGACGACCGAGCCGTAGTGCGTGCCCTTCGCAACGTCGTCGTCGAACCAGATAGGGTTGGAATCGCCGATGGCGTAGGCCCAACGGCGAATGTCGCGCTTGGTAACCAGGTTGGGTCCCTTGGTGAGCGTTCGTCCGATGAACGCCCTGGCTTCCGGGGTGATGTGAGACTCTTCGGCCATCGCGTGCCTCCTGAGCGGGATTCGTTGTTATAGCACAGGCGCCGTTGGCGTTGTCAACGGCCCTTTACGTTTTCAACAGCCCTTTACGTTTTCAACAGATCGTGGGGGCCGTCGGTTGGCCGGACTCATGACCGGCTGCCGGAAGCGAGCCGCTTCCAGTACGCCTCTTCGTAAGGGTCGTAGATCTCCCCTTCGCGGAAGGGCATCGTAATCTCTTCGGGCGTCATCAGCGCGTGCTCGCGGGCGAACGCTGGCGCGTTGATGATCTGGCCGGTGAACGCCATGGGGTCCGGGTGCGTGACCAGGAAGTCCACCACCGTCGCCGGGACGTGGACCGTGAGCCGGGTGGCGAGGTTGGTCCCGAAATACTTGGGGCCCGCGCCCGTCGGCCGCTCGACCAGGGTCCGTCCCGGCTGGAGCCCGAGGACGCTGATATTTTTCTCGCGAAACTCCGGCGTGAGGCCGAAGGTCAGAGCGTCCAGGCCGGTCTTCGTCATGGGATACATCAAGCCGGTGATCCCATCGCCGGGGACGACGGTCCGGGCGGCGTGGAGGACTCCAGAGGTCACGTTGATGATCATCCCGCCGCCCTGCTCGATCATATGGGGCGCCGCCAAGCGGCAGAAGAGTATCGGCCCCAGCAGGTTGCAATGCACCGAAGCCGTGACCTCCTCGGGCTCGAGGTCGACGAACATCCCCCACATCGACGGTCCTTCGTGCCGCGCGTTGTTCACCAGCAAGTCGATGCGGCCGAACGTCTCGATGCCCTTCTCGACCGCGCCTTGGACGTCCTCGGGCTTGCCGACGTCGCATTTCACGGGCAACGCCCTGGCGCCAAGCGACTCCACCAGGCTCGCCGTCTCCATGATCGTGCCGGGAAACGGCGTCACGTCCCGCGTCTGCACGGAGCGGGAGGTCACGATGATGTCGTATCCCCGAAGCGCCAGGTGAGCGCAGATCGCCTTGCCGATGCCACGGCTGGCACCAGTGACCAGCGCGACTTTGTTCATCGAAGCCTCCCGGCCGCCAAGCGGCTGCCTCGCGATATCGGTCCGCCTCCCTGCATCGGTCGGATGGCCCTGTATCGGTCGGATGGTTAGGATCAGCCGCTGTACTCGCCGGCCTCGCCGAAGAACCCTCGGTAGGTCGATGACCGCGCGTGCTTGTCGGTGATGACGTTGATGACCGCCGCCTGGCCGTTCTTGACCGCGGCCAGCCCTCGCTGCAATGCGGGAGCGATCTCCTCCGGCTTCTCCACCCGCTCGCCGTAGCCGCCGAAGGCCTGGGCTATCATCTGGTAGTCCGACCAGCCGAGATCGTGTCCCTTGATCCGCTTGGAGTTCTCCGGCGCCGCCGTCATGCCGCCGTTGTTGTTGATGACGACCAGGATCGGCAGCTTGTTTCGGACGCACGAGTCGAAGCTCATCCCGAGCCAACCGAAGGAGCCGTCGCCGCAGACGACCACCACCTGCTTGTCGGTCTTGGCGGCCTTGGCGCCGAGGCCGAAGGGAATGCTGATCCCCATGGTGCCATGCGTCCCCGCGTTGAGGCGGTGGCCGGGAAAGTGAGTCGGCAGCGATTGCCGGCCGAAGTTGAGCGTCTCGTGCCCATCCACGACGAGGATGCCGTCCCGGTCCAGGATATCCCGCACCTCTTTCATCATCCGCATCGGATCGATCGGCACCGAGTCGGAGTTCCAACGAGACTCGTTGCGCTCCTCGTTGGCCGCGTTTTTCGCCGCCAGCGCCTGGGTCCACTGGTTGCCCTTGGCAAAGGTGAGCCCGGCCTTTCGCGCCTCTTCGGTGAGCTGCTGGAGGACCATCTTCGCGTCGCCAACGATCCCGACCGTCGCCGTCCTGTTGTGGTGGACCTCGTCGGCGTCGATGTTGGCCACGATGAACTTCGCGTCGGCATTCCAGCGCGGAGGACGGAAGTGACCCAGGATGAAATTGGCCCGAGTGCCGACGACCAGCACCACGTCCGCCTCGCGAAAGGCCATCGACTTGGCCGCCGGAAAGCTCAGATCGTGGTCCTCGGGGATAACGCCCCGGCCCTGGGGCGTCGTCTGGAACGGGATGCCGGTGGCTTCGACGAACGCTCGCAGCTCCCGGTCGGCTTCGGCCCAGATGATGCCGCTGCCGGTGATGACCAGAGGCCTCTCCGCGCCCTTGAGCAGCTCGACGGCCCGTTTGACGTCCTCCGGGTTCCCAAGCGATCTCGGCTCGTGATAGCTGGTGGTCGGATAGACGATCTTGTCCTCCTCCACCTTGTTGCTGATGATATCGGCGGGCATGTCCAGATAGACGGGCCCCTTCACGCCCGACATGGCGCGACGGAACAGATTCCCCAGCTGCTCCGGCACCCGCTCGGTGAGGGTCGCCTGAATCGCCAACTTGGTCGCCGGCGTGAACATCGCCACCTGGTCCATTTCCTGGAAGGCGCCGGTGCCTCGTTGGTACAGCGCCGTCGAGCCGCCGATGGCGACCACGGGACTGGCGTCCGCCAGGGCGTTCATCACCCCTGGGAGGGCGTTGATGGTGGCCGGGCCCGAGGGCGTCATGCAAATGCCGGGTTTGTTCCGGAGACGAGAGTAGGCGTGGGCAGCCATCGCCGCCGTCTCCTCGTGGCGGACGTCGACCATGGTGATGCCTAGAGCGTCGGCCTCCTCGAGGATAGGCGACACCGGCCCACCGATGATGTAGAAGATCGTATCGACTCCGAGGCGTTGCAGGGCCTTGGCGGTGACGTGCGCGCCGGTTACTTGTGCCATGATGCAGCTCCCTTTCTGATGGTCAACGTGTGTCCCGCGCGGGCGGGAAGTTCCAAACGACGGAAAAAGCCAACGGAGCCCGGGCAACCGGCCTCGAAAGACGCCTCCTCACCGGGACCGATGCCGAGGCGATTGTACTCGCGGCTCTCCGGGGGGTCAACGCACCGGAGCTGGAATATTTTTCAGTCGCTAGCGGCGCGTCCGGGAGCGGCGTCGCGCCCTCCCCTGAATCTCGACGGTGCGTACGAGATGATTCGATATGCTTGTGAAGTGAGGGGAGTTGGAGCTGAACTGAAGGACCGGGAAATGGTGAGAGACTTTTCTGTAGGTCTCGAAATCGTCGCCCTCTTGCCGGTCGTCGGGATAGCCGTTGTGATATTGCTGGAGCAGCACGATCTGCGACGTCCGGAAGACCCAGCAAGACGGCTGCGATTCCAGGAGCGCGATCTTCACCCGATTGCCGTAGGCGTCCTTCCACTCCTCGAGGGTCGCCATCGACTGCAGGTGGTCAATGTACAATATACTCTTAAGCTTCTCCTCGACATCGGGTTGGTTCATGCGGCGGCGGGCCTCGAAATCCGGCGAGTCAGGGTTCAGCAACAGGGCGTTCAAGGTCCCGCCTCTCCGAATGAACTGGCGCATCGCCTGGTGAAACACCTTCCCGGACCCAAAGAAATCCGCGCCGGTAATGCTCTGGACCCACAATTCGCTGGCCTCGCGCACCTGTTCCTTGACCTCTCCGACGAATTTCTCATCATCGCGTGATGGGAAGATCGCGATGATGCCCTCTCGCTCGGCAACGCGGGCCACTCGCAGGTCTTTCGAAAGAGAAGTGGCCTGCTCGCTGACGTCTCGAAGCAAGGAGAGGACTCCCTCGACGTTGCCCTGCAGCTTCCACAGGTCGGAGGAGGTCACGTACTGGAAGCCGGCCCCAACGAACGCGCCGGCGAACAAGGCAATCCCAGCGGACTGCAACACCCCTGTGTCCGTGGCAACGCTAATGATGATCAGGAGGATCCCAAGGAACCCGACCGAGTAGGCGTAGTAGATATACGGGACGGATCTCAAGAAGCTCCGCATATCAGCGCCTCCGTCCTTCCCCTTAGGCCGTGGGGCGTTGCCGAGGCTGACGGCGCCTGTCGCCGGCCACCGTGGCCAGGGCGGTGTATTAAGCGGCCCGGCACAGGCCGTCCCCCAGACGAGGCATCGTCCGGACTGGTAGCCGTGGTGGTTGCCGCTGACGACATGCTGTGGTTGAGAAGGACGCGCCGTGGCGACGACCGCCGTCATGCCGCCATGTCTATTCGGTCGCTCCGAGTCCTCACGCGAGGCTCTGGCTGGCGTTCGCCTTCCCGGCGACCTTCGTGGGAATCCGTCGCACAACCGCGCCGGCAACGGAAACCGGGTCCGCGATTGACCTGTGCCTCCACAGGTCGGGCGCCCCTTCGTTCGCGGCCTATCGTACCACAGGAGCGAAGAGGCGAGCCCAACAGGTTTAGCCACCGTCCTTGACGCGTTGCGCAGCGGTTCGTGGCGACGGTTGAGCGTCCGTTGACACCCTCTTTCCCCGGCGTTACCCTGACGAACATCCACCGGCCCCCACGTGAGCTCACGTTTTGGGAGGCGTCATGACGGGGAGACTCGGCCTCGGCTACGAAATCGTCGACGGCGACGGCCACATCGTGCTGCCCAGCGACGACATGAGTGCGTTCAAGGCTCTGTACATCTGGCGGTCATTCGCGGTCTCATATCTGCTGTTCTTTTCCAGGACTCCGGAGTCAGGCAGACAAAGGGACAACGCCATGGCGTCCAGTTCGGCACCCGAGGTCGTGATCGTCCACGGTGTTGTCGCAGTATCCATGTCGACCTTGGGAACCACCTGCTCCGGGGGTAAGCAGAGCTGATCGGCTACGATCTGACGCGCGACGGTTGCGTGGCCCTGCCCTTGCGGGACGGTCCCGAGAGGCGTTGAGGTTATAGTTCGTTTCCTGTTTCCCTAGGGGCCCCAGGGCTTGTTCGATCTCGCTACGGAGGTCGGCGGGAGTGCCGAATGTACCGCGGTAGCTGCCGTCGACGTAGTCCGCGAGTTGTTGCGCTAGCCGCGCGCCGTCCGCATCCCGTTCAACGTCCTGAAGAAAGACTTGGAACATCGAAGAGTGTAGATCGTTTTAGTCGAGCACTTGCGAAGCATTTGGGAAGCCGACGTGTCCAAGTAAGACTATCAAATTTCTTGTTCAGTGAGTTCTGCGAGTTTCTTCCTGGATACCTACAGGCTTATAGGTTTGGCCATGCGGAAGCGCAGGACAGTGTCTTGAACCGATTGCGCGGGTTCTGCAGGCAGGCAGGAAACAGGCGTTTGGCGGGCCGAAGAAAACAGGGGATACCAGAAAGCCTAGCCACCCGAATGCAGCCTAGGGTGAAACGCATTTACAAAATCATTCTCGAAATGAAGAAGAATATTCGGGGCTGGAGGAATGAGAACAGGAATCTGGACGAAGCAAGCGTCGTGGCTCGTGTGCAAAGAATCTATGATAGGCACCGGTATCCGTGGATGCGTTATTTCCCACACGCTCTTTCCAAGC